>NZ_JANHGP010000044.1:0-49348 GCF_024494585.1 Acinetobacter sp. 5862 | reverse complement strand
CCATTAGAGAAATTTGCTCAGCTTGTTGATTATCATATGGCTTTTGAAACTGTCGCACCTCATGTTTGAATTCGCCCTACTTTAATTGTCATTCGGCTGTATATTTACGCCAGTTTAAGGAAAAAGGAACGCTAGGCATCGGTATGATTAAAACAAAAGATGAGGAACAAGTTGAGAATATGCTGGCTACGATTAAATACCTTGTACGATCAGAAAAAGAAGAACAGCATTTAAGGGTTAAGGTGTGTAGAAAGATGAGGACGTTTGGCTGATTCTAAAAAATTATAGATATGTACCATCTAGATGAGAAACATCTTCTCTTTATTGGCTTACCCCAACGGTAAGCCTTTCTTATTTCAGAGGTACATCTTATGCAAATCAATTGTCCATATTGCCATTCAGAGCATGTGATCCGTGTTGTGCAAAATAGCGGTTCACAAGCTGGCAACCAGAGTCTGGCATCGTCAGCATCATTTGCCACGATGGGTGCTGCATTATCAAAAACTTTGCCTGTGTCCCCTCTGGTTGGAGGGATTGCTGGAGCCGTAGTCGGTGGTTTATTGGGTACAGTGTTTGGTTCTGCTTCAACTCAAACTGTGCAGTCTTGCTTTCAATGCCAGCATTGTGGGCAATCCTTTTACTGAAGAAAAACAGGGAAGCAATTTATGCCTCCCTGTTTTTTGAGGATCATAAATACTTTATTTAACTGCAACAAGCATGAAGAGCCTATTCCCCATTCCGTTTTTACCTTTGTCTAGAACCTTAAACTTGCCTGTTAATCGCCCCGTCTGTGTATTCCATTTTACATATGGCGAGCATCTCTGAATGCTATTCTCCGCATTTGGATTATCAATTTTGTCACAATCGATATAGATATCATAATATAGCTTGCCTTTAGGCGGGATATAGAATGTTGGACTTACGCCTTTATATCCATAGCTGATGTCATCATATTCACTGGGGTCTTTAATGGTAAGGTCGAGTTGAACCAGTTTATTATTATTTTTTTGCATAAACTGTGCGAATTTAGGGTCTGATTTGGGGATGCCTTTATAGCTTGGTAGTGGATTTGCATATAGACCACATGAGGTTGCTAACAATGCACCGAGTAAAGTGGTTTTGAATACATTTATATTTTTCATATTTAATTCCTTTTTGGCTGTTGACCATGCTGTTTACTCATGGCAATACGTTCGTTATTTAGTACCGAGACTTCATTACGAATTCTTTGTCCTTGTCAACGAGCAGACGTACCTCTTTAACATCGACTCCATCACAATGTAGTCTTAACTTGAAATTCTGCCCAAATTGAAGAATATTGTTTTGGTCTCCAATGATGTGAACAGGACAATTACCTCGATTGACACTAATTTTGTTAAGTTCTACGGGATTATCTGACTCTGATGAAATAACGAGGGTGTATATAGTGGTAGATTGATTTCCAAAACTCATGTTTTGGCTTTCAATATGATAAGAAAATTGGTAATGGGGCTGTTCTTGCGCCGCTTGTTGCTCTTGATGATATTGAGCCAGTTCACCACACTCTTTTTGAATATCTGAACTTAGCCTGTTTCCATATTCAGGAAAAATCACATCATCTACCAAACAAGAATTGGCAGAACACACTAATTCGTAAACAATGGATTCCCGACCAAGATTGGCAACAACTTGACCCTGTTGATTCAAGCTATAGCTGAAATTCATTTTGGTATAGTCAGGAGCTTGTGACATCATGATAACGTCACTATTGTATCCACAGATTTCCCCAGGAAACTGTTTGGTCATCTCTAGGATTGCCTTAAATCTATCTGTGGAATAACGAGGAAGTGTGTCGTTGCCAGATTCTACTTTTTGAGTTTCAGCGTACATTTGTTTAATCGCATCTAACTTCAATTGGTCAAGTCTGGAATGTTCGGCTGGTTTAGCTTCAGTTGTTTGAGGCTGTTTAATATCAGGTTCCTGTTTACTGCAAGCGGTCAGTAGCAGGAAAGATGCTGAGATCATCCATGCCTTATTTGGCTTATTCATAGACCTTTCCTCCATAAGGCATGACGATCACCTGAATAAGCAGCACTCAGGCAATCGACAAAAATGTTTTAATTGGAATTTCTAACAGCACGGACATTAAATTTTTTGGCAGTCTTGTAGTAAATGGAATCACTATTGACTGTACCTTCCTCAAAATTGACTGACCACGCATAACGGTTATCACTGGTCTTTGGAGATGATGACCAATAGTCATTGATGGCAGTTGTCGGAAAAATTGTTTCATTGATGGCAGGACTAACACAGGCTTCTTCAACCAAAGTTTGTAATTCCTTTACATTGGGCAAGCGATAACCGTTACCCAAAGCTTTGGTTTTTTGTAATGCCTCTGACCATGTATAGCTTTGTGGCGTACCGTAACATTGATTATTTGCCCACATTTGCCCTACGCTACAACGTTGCCAGATCAGACCTGTTTTAATGTCTTTCACTTCGCTGCCATTGCTACCTTCAATAATTTGGTAACGTGTGTCAGGTACAACTTTTTTGATTTGGCTGTTACAGGTTTGTGCATAAGTGGTGTGAGCCAATAAGGTACTCATAACAGTAATCAACAAAGCGTTATAAGATGCTTTCATTTTAGAATCCTTTTTTATCTTTAAGTGGTGTTGTTATTGGCTGGCACGTACCGCACGGATATGTCCCATATAGTCCTTGAAAGCAGGACTGGCTGCACCATCCTTAAAGTCAGACATCCATGCCTGAGTACTTTGTTTCGCACTCGTGGTTGATGACCAATAACGATCTACAACAGTTGTATTGGTAAAGATAGGATTTAAAGAGGGTTGAGTTGATGAGTAATCTGTCAGATTGATCAATTCACTACGGGTTGGTAATCGCCAGTCACTATAACCACAATAGTTAGCTTTATTCAGGGCTTCGATATAAGCAGTTGTATTACAACTTGTTAGCGTAGAACCACACGTAGTCGAGCTAGCCTGCGAACCTGCATTGCCACCATTGGTTTGAGTATTCGCATTGAACCAAGAGTAACGCCAGTTGCTGTCACGTAATTTTGCATCTGCGGTTTTTTGTTCCCAGACTAAACCAGTGATCTGATCCTTGATACACTCATCATTGTTATGTTTTATCAGGCTATAGGTCATTTTTTTCCCAGCCTCAACTTCACCATCCTGTCCTAAGCCGAGCAGTTCACCCAGATTAGATGCGTTACAAACAAGGTTATTTTTATCATTCGTACCACACAAGGTAATACCTGTTGTCGTCAGCACTGGCAAGATGGTGGATGAAGCGGAAACAGGGAGTGCTGCAAGTGTTTTACCATTACCAGCTTGATTGGCTTCAATGGTACACACGCCAACACTAAACATTTCAACTTTTTGCTGACCAAGATCACCAGTAATACGGCAATGATCAACAGTTTTAATGGTATATGTAAGTGCTAAGCCTGCACTGGATTGAGCAGATAAAGACACTGTTTGGTCTACATTGATTGAATTAGGTAAGGTTAAACCTGTGATGGTTTGAGCGACTTTGTCCTTACAAATATTTCCCTCAAGATACTGGGTATTTGTACAGGTTGGAGTAGGGATTGGTTCAGGTTTTACTTCTGTAGAGTTGTTATTGCCACTATTACCACCGCCACAAGCAGTTAATAACATAGCCCCGCAAAGGATTGATAACTTATATTTTTCCATGTTAATAGAATTCTCTTAGGGAAAAGAAGTTCTACCAAAACATTATTATGGTGGCAGAACGAAAGGGGGTTGACAGACTGGCCGAAAAATCCCAGCACGCGCGGACGCGTCCCCCTCCCGTTCCACCGCAGAGGGGGGCACGAGGGAATGCACACTAAAAGAATGATCTCTTAATGTTTTTCGGAACGGTCTGTCAAAACCGACTGGCAATGTAGGCCAGCATGGGAATCATAATCGCTGAAAAAGAACACGTCAATTTATTGATTCAGAAAAATTAAATGATGAACAAAATGAATTTAAAAAAATTTCAGATATATACCATCTAGGTGAATCCACGTATTCAAACCCATTTAACAACTTCTCACTTTGGTCTGCTCCCCCAGCAGGCCTTTTTTTATGCACAAAATCTGAATTCGCATCATGCAATTTCAATCTTTTAACAGGAAAACCGTATGGCACATTTAGTTGAAACTATGGCATTTGTAGGACAAACCCCTTGGCATGGCCTAGGCAATGAACTTACACCTAATCAACCTTTAGAAATCTGGGCACAACAGGCAGGCATGGACTGGCGGATTGAATCCTCCGATGTCAGTTATATGGCGCAGAACCATCGGGGGCAAAACATCATTATGCCCTTTGAAGAACAACGTGTTTTATACCGCTCTGATACCCATGCACCTTTATCCGTGGTCAGTCAGCGTTTTCAGGAAGTACAGCCGATGGAAATCCTGCATTTCTACAAAGACCTGACTGAACAATCAGGCTTTGAACTGGAAACCGCAGGGGTACTCAAGGGTGGCAAGAAATTCTGGGCATTGGCTAAAACAGGACAGACCTCGGCTTTAAAAGGCAAAGATGTCAGTAATGGCTACATTTTATTGGCAACAGCCTGTGATGGAACCCTTGCCACCACAGCACAATTTACTTCGATTCGTGTGGTGTGTAACAACACGCTGGCGATTGCATTAAAAGCACAAAATACCAGTGCAGGTGTGGTGAAAGTTCCGCACAGTACCCGATTTGATGCAGAGAAAGTAAAACAGCAACTCGGCATCTCAGTTCGTGCATGGGATGAATACATGTATGAAATGAAGCAACTTAGCCAGCGTAAAGTGACCCAGCAGGAAGCCGCAGCCTATTTTGATGCAGTGTTTAACAATACCAGCCTGAGTATTGCCGAGCAGGATGAAAGCATTGTCCAGTTCTACCGTAATGCGGCAATGCCAAATCAAGTACCAGTAACATCCACAACGAATAAAGCTGACAATAAAACTGAACCCAACGGACGTGCCATGTCCAAGGTGATGACCATGTTTAATGGACATGGGCGAGGAGCTGAACTTAGCTCAGCCAAGGATACCGCCTACGGTTTGTTGTGCAGTATCACGGAATTCGTTGACCACGAGCGTCGAGCCATGAGTCAGGACTACCGTCTGGACTCTGCATGGTTTGGGGCAGGAGCAGCTATTAAACAGCGTGGACTGGAACAAGCCTTAAGAATGATTGCCTAAATTAGCCTAAGCAAACTTAACTCAAATTTATTTTCTAAAGCTGCATCCGAAGATGCAGCTTTTTTATGCCGCAAATTTCCATTTTACCCACTAGGACAGTCCAATGAATATCAATACCCAGATTCAAAACACGCTAAACTACCCGCCATTACAACCGTATTTACCAAATCTCAATCAGACTACCCAACAAATTGAGGTCGGTACACGAAGAAAACGGATATCCAGAAAAACCAAAGCTCCAGTAGCCAAACGTCTCGCCAATACCAAGCAGATGAATTACCAGCAATGGCTGGAAGTTCGGAAACAGGGCATTGGCAGCAGTGACGCTGCTACGGCATGTGGACTCAATCCCTATATGTCGATGCTGGAATTATGGATGATCAAAACGGGGCGAATGCAGCAGAACATTGAGGATGAAAGTTCAGGCTATGCACCCTTGTACTGGGGCAAGCAGCTTGAACCCTTGGTGGCGGAATACTACAGCATGCACACCAATCATAAGGTGCGTCGAGTCAATGCAGTGCTGCAACATCCTGATGAAGATAAACACTTTATGCTTGCCAATTTGGACTATGCCGTGGTGGGCAATGAAGAAGTTCAAATATTGGAATGTAAGACGGTGGGTGAGTACGGTTCTAAGCTTTGGCGAGATGGTGTGCCGCTTTATGTTTTATGCCAAGTACAACATCAACTCGCAGTAACAGGCAAACAGGCAGCGCATATCTGTGCCTTGATCTGTGGGCATGAAACTAAAATCTTCAAAGTCACGCGTAATGAAACTGTGATTCAGCACCTTATTAATGCTGAACGTCACTTCTGGCAATGTGTGGAATCCGATATTCCGCCAAGTGTTGATGCTTCAGATTCAGCAGCCAAAGCCCTGCAACAACTTTATCCTGAGCAAGTGCCATTAACAGTGGAAGATCTCACTCAAAATGAACAAGCCAACTACTTATTCAATCAATTGTTAGAGGAGCGACATAAGGTTGAACAGCACCAACAGTATTTTGATGAACTGAAACATCAATTACAAATGATGATGAAAGAAGCTGAACGAGCGGTGTTTACAGGTGGATCAGTGACGTGGAAGAAATCACAGGACTCCATCAGCCTAGACAGCAAATCCTTGCTTAAACAATACCCTGAATATTTACAGCAGTTTCCTCAAACCAAAGCAGGAACAAGGCGTTTTCAGATTTATCCCAATGGTGGATAACGAATACCTCAACCCAAACTGATCCTATACTGCAACAGGTATGGGATTTTTTATGCCCAAAATTTATTGATTCAAATTTTAACTTCTCTATATAAAGGACAACATCATGATTAAAGGTCTCGCAATCACCCCACCTGTTTTAGGTCGTATTAGCATCGGCAAGATTGTCGAAAAGAACGGCAAACGCATCCCTGAAAAGGATGACCAATTTACCATTACTAGTCAAATTCAGAATAAGGATGGATGGGTGAAACATCCATTGGATGAGCAACTACGTGCCAAAGCACCGAATCAAAACCAAAAGCTCAGAACGATTCCCGTGCGTATGATCTTCAATGATCCCGATTTAAACCTACGGGCAGAGTACAGCTTATTTGACCGCCAAACAGGACGTTTAATCTGTTCAGGCAATGGAGAAACTTGTCAGCGATTGACTAATCAAGGGGTTGAGCAACACTCATGCCCATCCCCTGATTTATGTCCATTGGCACAAGGTGGATTATGCAAACCCTATGGACGACTGTATGTGAATCTGGATGAATCGGATGAGCTTGGTACATTTATCTTTAGAACCACAGGTTTTAACAGTATCCGTACCTTGGCGGCACGACTACGTTACTACCATGCAGCATCGGGTGATTTACTGTCATGTCTACCGTTGCAACTCACTTTAAGAGGCAAAAGCACTATACAAAGCTATCGTACCCCGATTTACTACGTGGACTTAACTTTACGTGATGGGACTAACTTGCAGGAGGCAATTACTTCAGCCAAACAGATGAATGAACAAAGCAAAATAGCAGGGTTTTATCAGGAGGCTTTAGATCATGTGGCACGACAGGGTTATGGTAATGCCAGTTTTGAGGTGGGAGGTGATGAGGGTTTGGATATTGTTGAGGAGTTTTATACGGATGAAACGAAGTCAGAGCCACACCAACAGACACATGATTTGACCCATGTTCAGGATATTCAGAAAGGGTTGCAGCAGTCAGTGCAGGCTTTGAATTGATAGTATTCACTTGAAAAAGAGTATGAGTACTCTTTTTTTGAACATTCCGAATATCAGGTTTAGATACATTTGTTTATTTAAAGTCTGAGTAAATAGGTTTACATCAATCGTGCTTTTTAGTATTTTGTCAGCAAATCAGAAGTATGTTCATCACCATGCGTTCAAGTGGGTTGTCTAAGCTTATACTCGCATTTACCCTGTTTTTGTTTACGATAACAATTACGGGTGTTCATGCATGGGCACCTGTTTTACTTGAAAATATTGAACACCAACATGAGTTGAGTATCATTGTAGAGGATGATGCTTCTAGTCATTGGTCTTTACAGCACTCAGATGATTATCTAAAAAATTCTACTGATCATGATGCGGAAGCACATATTTGGAAGAATTTTGATGAGCCGATCTATCATCATTCAGTAAAACCAATTTCTTCTGATAGTGATCTAAGCATAGATCCAGTCTTTATTCTTAGTTTCGCAATCCCACTCGTTTTATTTTTTTCCCAGCTTTTTGAAAAACCCGTTTATCGAGCCTTTGTAAAGCGGCGTCCCCCTCTAGTATTTAGTAATTCTTATACTTACTCTAAAGACCTAATCGTCCTACGTAATTGATCTTTCTATACAAAAATAATTTTAATTTTTTTGTATAGGTAGAGTCATGTCTAAAAAATATCAGATATTTCTGACCTGTGGTTTTGTAGTAACAGCAGCAAACGTATTCGCAGAAACGAATTATGCTGAACTACAAAAGCAGGTAATCGCAAGTGATGCTGTACTGAATAGCTTACAGCAGTCCGAACAAGCTTATGAAATCAACCAAAAGTTTGCTGGCAGATTAAATAATCCGACTTTCAATGTGGAGTTGGATAATCTCGGTAATTCCAAATTGAAGGATTTGGATGGTTCAACAACCTTGTTGGGACTGTCACAAGAGCTTCCTCTTAGTAATAAACTCACCTTGAGAAAGCAAATTTCGCGTTTTCAAGGTGATCGTAATCAGTTCGAAATAGCAAAGCGACAGGCTGAACTCAAAGCAGATTTAAGAATCTGTATGGCGAACTGGTATGTGGCAACTCAACGTGCTGAGGTTTATTCAACAGAAAGCAAGTTGAACGCAAGACAAGCCAATGTTCTTTCGGAAAGACTCAAGCTTGGGCGAGTAGTTCCTTCGGATGCTCAACTCAGTGCAGCACTTTCATCTGAATCAAAACTACGTTATCAAAATGCAGTTAAAAAGGGACAGTTTCAGAAAAATCTGTGCTCTAAGTTCACATCAAATCTACCAAGTAGTCCCTTGGAAGTTCCTTTAAGTTTTAATTTCACAGACAAAATCAGTTTGGTTGAGCAAGAAGCGATTCTGAGTTCAAAATTGAAAAAGACACAATTTGAACTCGCTCGTAAAGAAGCAATACCTGATATCACTTTGGGTGTTGGGGTCAAAAACTATCAAGAAACCAATGACAAGGTATTCCAAGTTTCAACCTCAATACCACTCAATATCTTCAACCGAAATAAAGGCAATATTGCGATTGCCCAAGCGGAACAGATGAAAGCTGAAACGCAGTCTGTATGGGTTAGCCGTAATTCTAAAATTGAACTGGAAAACAAGTCCATTGAGGTCTCTAACTTAATCGATGCGATCCATCAATATGATCAAACCATTTTGCCCGCAACCAATGAAAGTCTTCGCATTGCAGAGATGGGATACCAAGCAGGGAAAAACTCGTTACTTGAGTTCAATAGCATTAAGCAAATTTGGTTAGACAAACATCTTGCTCGATTCGATTTGTGGTTGGCTTTGCAGACTGAAATTGCAGAAGTCGAACGCAACTACATTACTCATTTAGACCAAGAATAAGGGCAAGAATATGAATAAACCAACCAATACTTTAATTGCTACGGGCATTATTGCCTTGCTTGTCGTGTTATGTGCTGTGGCATGGTACAAGACAGGTCAAAAGACTCAGTCTTCTTCAGCACATGGGGAAGCAACAGCAGAAAAAGTTGCAGTAGCAGGTGACGAGAAAGGACCTCATGGTGGACGTTTATATCGTGATGGGGATTTCTCAGCAGAAGTAAAAATCTTTGAGCAGGGCGTAGAACCACATCTCCGTGTTTATGGGTATTTCAAAGATAAACCACTTAAACCTGAAGATTTAACGGCAAATGTCTACATCAAGCGTTTGGATGCGGAGCAAAACATTCAATTTAAGCCAGAGAGTGATTACTTGATTGGGAATGAAATTGTCTATGAACCACATTCGTTCTTGATGGTTATAAATGTTGATTATCAAGGAAAAAAACATACTTGGAAGTGGGATACGAAAGAAGGTCGTGTCACCATGTTAGACAGTAGTATTAAGAGCAGTGGTTTAGAGCTTTTAAAAGTTGAACCAATGATGTTTGAAAATGCTTTGGAATTGAAAGGTGAATTGAAGTTTCCTGATAATTTTGAAAGCCTTGTTGCACCAAAAGCCAGTGGAACATTGATAAAAACCTACCGTAATATTGGGGATAAAGTAAGCCAAGGAGACTTACTTGCTGTTGTCCAAAGCCAAGATTTAATTCGTTTGAATGCAGATCGTAAAGTTGCTTTGGATACTCTACAGTTTGCTCGCCAAAAAATGGAACAAGAACGAGCATTATGGCAAAAGCGTGTATCACCTGAGATTGATTATATTTCTGCAAAGAGAGATTTTGATGCTGCTCAAACTCGTGCAAATGAGTTGAATAACTTAATAAGCTCTTATGGCGGTTCAGGTAATGGAACAGTTGAAGTTCGTGCCGCAATGTCAGGAACAATATTAGAAATCCTTGGTGCTGTTGGATCTAATGTAAGCTCTTCAACCCCTATTTTTAAAATCGCAAATACTTCACAACTCTTGGCAGTAGTAAATGTTCCTGCTGACAAGCTTAATGCTATAAACCCTACAAACAGAGTCAAAGTTAAGCCTCAAAGTCCAACAGGCACAGAAGAGGCATTGGGCAAAATCAAATATATTAGTGATGTCATCGATACTAAAACACGTACAGCGCAGGTATTTATTGAGATACCAAATCAGTTTAAGTGGCGTTCTGGACAGTTAATCACGGCTCAAATTTTTGAAAATCAAAGTCAAAAGCCAATGGTTGTACGTGAAGATGCGTTACAGAATTTCCGTGATTGGGACGTGGTATTCATTCGTGTTGGTAACGATTTTGAAGCTCGACCACTGGAGCTCGGTGATAAATACAATGGGTATGTGGAAGTTAAATCTGGATTACGAATAGGACAGGTTTATGCCGCAGGAAATTCATATCTTTTAAAAGCAGAGCTAGGTAAATCTGGCGCTACTCATGACCATTAAGGGGAGTAGCGAATATGTTTGATCAGATTGTTAAACTCTCGATTAAGAATCGTTGGCTTGTACTCATCGTATTCCTATTTGTCGGTGCATTGGGGGCTTATAACTATTTTAAGCTACCAATTGATGCTGTTCCCGATATTACGAATGTACAAGTTCAGATTAATAGTGAAGCTCAAGGACTCTCTCCAATGGAGATGGAGTCTCAGGTGACTTATCCTATTGAAACGGCTTTGGCTGGTATTCCAAATTTAGACTATACCCGATCAGTCTCTAGGTATGGCCTGTCACAAGTGACGGCAATTTTTAAAGAAGGGACTGATATTTATTTTGCCCGACAATTAGTCAATGAGAAGCTACAAGGAGTGACACCAAATCTTCCCGTTGGAATTTCAACCTCTATGGGGCCTGTTTCTACAGGACTTGGCGAAATCTTCATGTATACCGTTGAAAATGCCAAGAACAATCCTAATCCGCTTTCACCTACGGAATTACGCACCTTACAAGACTGGGTGATTAAACCTCAGCTTCGAAATGTTGAGGGTGTTAATGAAATCAATACCATTGGCGGTTATCTCAAACAATTTGTAGTTCAACCTGATTATGCTTATTTACGTAGTATAGGGCTAGATCAGAAAGCGATTTTAGAAGCGATCTCTAAGAACAGCATGAACAAAGGCTCGGGATATATTGAGAAAAATGGTGAACAGTATTTGATTCGCTCTGATTCTCAAATTAACTCGATTGAGCAAATCCAGAATATCCCAATTACGACGAGCAATGGTTATATCCTCAGATTGAAAGATGTTGCCAAAATATCTATTGGTCACGAATTACGTACAGGTGCTGCGACTAAAGATGGGCAGGAAATTGTACTGGGTACAGCATTCATGCTTATCGGTGAGAACTCACGAAATGTTGCTCATGCTGTTGATCAAAAACTACAGCAAGTTCAAAAATCATTACCAGAGGGTGTGGAAGCAAAAGCTGTCTATAACCGTACAACTTTGGTTGATGCAACGATACAGACGGTGAAAAAGAATCTTTTAGAAGGTGCGATTCTGGTAATCGTTGTTCTGTTTGTATTTCTTGGTCACTTCCGTGCCGCGCTGATTACAGCTCTAGTTATTCCATTATCCATGCTGATGACAATCACAGGTATGGTGAACCAGAAAATTAGTGCAAACCTTATGAGTCTTGGGGCACTAGATTTCGGGATTATTGTAGATGGTGCTGTTGTAATTGTTGAGGCCTCCTTAGCGAAGTTGGCAATTAAACAAAAAGAGCTTGGGCGAGTTTTAACAAGGCAAGAACGCTTTACGACTGTGTTTGAGGCGACTAAAGAATCCCGCAAAGCGATTCTCTATGGTCAATTGATCATTATCTTGGTGTATCTACCTGTAATGACTCTGACTGGTGTTGAAGGAAAGATGTTTACACCAATGGCTGCAACAGTGGTTATGGCTTTAGTGGCAGCAATGATTCTTTCAATTACGTTTGTCCCTGCAATGGTGGCATTGGTCACTACTGGTGAAATTAAAGAAGAAGAGTCAAAAATCGTCCATGGCATCAAAAGGTTTTATAACCCAATTTTAGATTGGTCTTTAAATCACAGATATTTGCTAATTGCTTTTGTCTCTATTTTCTTTGTTTTTAGTGCAAGTCTTTCGACTCGTTTAGGCTCAGAGTTTATACCTTCCTTGGATGAGGGAGATGTGGCACTACATGCCTTGCGTATCCCTGGCACGTCGTTGACTCAAGCAATTGAAATGCAATACACATTAGAAAAAGAGATTAAGAAAATTCCAGAAGTTCAGACTATTTTTGCCAAAGTGGGGACTGCTGAAATTGCTACTGATCCTGTTCCACCTAACGTTGCAGATAACTTTGTCATGCTGAAACCTCGTAGTCAGTGGCCTAATCCTGATAAGGAAAAGTCTGCGGTTGTTGCTGAAATTGAACGTGTAGCTAAAGGCGTATATGGAAACAATTATGAGTTTACACAGCCGATTCAAATGCGTTTTAACGAACTTATTTCAGGTGTTCGAACAGATGTTGCCGTAAAAATTTATGGTGATGATTTGGAACAGTTGCTTGAATCGGCAAACGCTGCCGCTAAAATTTTAGAGGGAGTCAATGGTACTGCTGATCTTAAAGTCGAACAGATGTCTGGTTTACCTATGGTTTCTGTTGAGCTGAAAAAAGACATGATTGCCAACTATGGACTTGATGCAGAGGATGTACAAAAACAGGTTTCTAGCCTAATCACAGGCGAGACAGCAGGTAAGGTATTTGAAGGTGATCGAAAGTTCGACATTGTCGTACGTATGGATCAAAACTCTGTCACAGACTTAGAAAAACTCTATCAAGTTCCTGTGAATCTGCCTGATGGTTCAAGTGTACTTTTATCTGAATTAATTGAGTTAAAAAATGTTCAAGGACCAAACCAAATTTCTCGCGAAAATGGTAAACGTCGTATCGTCATTACAGCAAATGTTCGTGGAACTGATATTGGTAGTTACATTTCAGAAGCACAATCTAAGCTGAATGCTGATTTTAAATTACCAGATGGTTATTGGCTGACTTGGGGCGGTACGTTTGAGCAAATGGAATCTGCTTCAAATCGTCTTATGGTTGTAGTACCGATTGCTTTAATTCTGATCTTTGCCATGATCTATATGGCTTTAGGTAATGTTAGAAACAGTATCTTGGTATTCACGGGTGTGCCATTTGCACTAACAGGTGGTGTGATTGCTTTAGCACTACGTGATATTCCATTCTCAATTTCTGCGGCTGTGGGTTTCATTGCCTTATCGGGTGTTGCTGTGCTGAATGGTTTGGTTCTTGTTTCAGCCATCCAGCGACTTAGAGTTCAAGGTGAAAGTGTCATTGATGCAGTGAAACATGGTGCAATGGAAAGACTCCGTCCCGTGTTGATTACAGCTTTAGTCGCTTCATTAGGTTTTATTCCGATGGCCTTAAACGTAGGCATTGGCTCTGAAGTTCAGCGCCCAATTGCAACTGTCGTTATTGGTGGGATTATTTCATCAACCTTACTGACTTTGATTATTTTGCCGACCTTATATGTGTGGTTTAACCAAGGTAGGTCAAGAAAATCAAACGATGCCACTGAACAGGTTGTTTAGGGGCATCTTTAATGACAAATATATTGCGAGATAAACAAAGCAAATTTGTGATGATGTGGCTAGTCTGCATGATCAGTCTCGCTTTATGTTTGCACTTTAATGAGCATGTAACTGACAATGAATTTCAGAGACACGTTTCAATTGATGCAATTCACTCTCACCATCATGAGATAAGCCAACAACATTCACATAGTCACCAAGATAATTACTATGAACATTTTGTTGGCTATGACGTACTTAAATCAGCCGCTTTAGCTCATCTCTTAAAGGGAATTTCGATTCTAGATTGGTCAAAAGAATATGTTTATCTGATGGTGAGTCGTATTTTTAAACCCCCAAAAAAGTTAATGGATTTTCAATTCATTTTAAATTTTGGAGTTTGATATACATGCAAATTATTGATTCACACATTGTGAAATTAAGTGCTTACATAAAGCTATTACTTGCTTTATCCATCACCTTGGTTAGTCCGACACTTTTTGCTCATGGCGTAGCAGAAGGTGATAAGGGCTATATTCAAGAAATTTATGGCGTTCATGTGATTCCATTCATCTATTTGGGTGCGAAACATATGGTCACTGGATATGACCATTTACTATTTCTTGTTGGCATTATCTTCTTCTTATACCGAATGAAGGACATAGGCTTGTACGTCAGCCTGTTTGCACTTGGGCATTCGATTACAATGCTGGTGGGTGTTTATTACAATATCTCGATAAATGCCTACATTATTGATGCAATCATCGGTTTTTCAATTGTTTATAAGGCTCTTGATAACTTGGGGGCTTATCAGCGTTGGTTTGGTTTTCAACCAAACACGAAAATAGCGACTTTAATTTTTGGTCTGATTCATGGTTTTGGACTCGCAGTAAAAATTCAGGAATATGAAGTTCCGAGTGATGGGCTACTGGCAAATTTAATCTCATTCAATATTGGGGTTGAATTAGGTCAGTTTATGGCTCTGTGCATCATCTTGTTATTAATGACGTTTTGGAGAAAGACACCTTATTTCTTTAAAACAGCCTATCAAAGCAATGTCTTCCTCATGTTCCTCGGTTTTTTACTTGTTGGCTATCAACTTACTGGCTTCATTACTCAATAAGGATCTAAATTATGTATAACGTTGAAATTCCAAAAGATATCGAATTACCTTCATCAAAAAAGTTAATCAAATCAACAGCTATCGCGGCTATAAGTGCTGTGGTTGTATTGGTTACCTGTGTCATGCCTGCGGAATATGCGATTGACCCAACAGGAATGGGTAAAGTACTTGGCTTAACAAAAATGGGTGAAATTAAACAATCTCTAGCTGAAGAGTCAGAGAATGGTATTAATTCTCAACAAGTGGTGAATAACTCTGACTCAGTTGTCTCAGAAATTTCGACTGAAGTAGCGACTGAGAATGATCAAATGGCGATGCCTGCGATTAATAAAGAGAGTATTAGTATTGAGCTAAAACCTGGGCAAGCCACAGAGGTAAAACTAACAATGCCGCAAAGTGCAAGTGTCAACTTTGATTGGAAAGCTGTAGGAGGTGGTCTTAACTATGATACTCATGGCGATCCAGTAAATGCGCCTAAAGGATTTTATCATGGTTATGGAAAAGGCAAGAATGAGACAACTCAACAAGGTGTCTTAAAAGCAGCTTTTGATGGTAAACATGGTTGGTTCTGGCGTAACCGTACTGAAAATCCAGTGACTGTAACTCTACTTGTAGAAGGACAGTTTAGTGAAATGAAGAAAGTCTTTTAAGCTTTAATCAATCTCCTTGGAATAGTCTTCCAAGGAGATTTAATCGTTATAAATGTCAGATTCTAAAAGGAATCCATAAAATGCTAGAAGTACTAAAAAACACAACATATCGGCATTTGTTTTTGGCGCAAGTAATAGCACTGATAGGGACTGGGTTGATTACAATCGCCCTAGCTTTACAGGCATACGATATTGCAAAAGGTCAAGCTGCTCAAGTTCTTGGCATTGCATTGGCAATTAAGATGATTGCCTATATTGGTGTTGCACCTATAGCATCGGCATTTGCAGAGCGATTACCAAGAAAACAGGTTTTGGTCGGATTAGATGTTATTCGGGCATTGACAGCATTGTGCCTACCATTTGTGACACAAATTTGGCAAATCTATGTGCTTATTTTTATTCTGCAATCTGCATCTGCTGCATTTACGCCAACATTTCAGGCAATGATTCCTGATGTTTTGCCTGAAGAAAAAGACTATACCAATGCTTTGTCATTATCTCGCTTAGCCTATGATTTAGAAAATATCATTAGTCCAATGTTGGCAGCATTTTTATTAACTCTGATGAGCTATCACAATCTGTTTTTGGGAACAGTATTAGGTTTTATCGGTTCTGCTTTGTTTGTGGTAAG
Organism: Acinetobacter sp. 5862; assembly: GCF_024494585.1. NCBI lineage: Bacteria > Pseudomonadati > Pseudomonadota > Gammaproteobacteria > Moraxellales > Moraxellaceae > Acinetobacter > Acinetobacter sp. 5862. Next base: position 33,033 of record NZ_JANHGP010000044.1, on the reverse strand, counting down.
TGCGAAATTACCAGTTGCCAAAGTACCTGAATTTAGAGGTGTTTATAGCCGTATTAAGCAGGGAGCTAAAATTTATTTTAATACGCCAAGACTTAAAGCATTGCTTGCTCTCAATTTAGCAATTGCGTCAGCAAGCGCTGTAGTGATTGTAAATACCGTGGTATTGGTTCAATCGACATTTAAGCTAACTGAAAATGCGACAACTTGGGCTTTTGGTTTATTTGGATTAGGTTCTATGCTTTCAGCGTTCATCCTACCTAAGATATTGGATAAGTTTCCTGATCGAACAGTGATGTTGACGGGAACGACAATTCTTGTCATTGGGTTATTCAGTGGTTCTTTGATTGCATCTTATAATGGTTTGTTAGCACTTTGGTTTGTCCTTGGTATTGGATATTCGGTTTCCCAAACACCTACAGGGCGTTTGATTCGTAAGTCTGCTTCCAGTGAGAATAGAACATCATTATTCGCAGCCCAATTTGCATTTTCACATGCTTGTTGGTTAATTACTTATCCATTGGTTGGATGGTTGAGTACGAATATAGGGACATTACAAACATTTATACCGATGGCAGTTATTGCCGTTGTTGCTCTCATCCTCGCATTACGCTTATGGACAACTAAAGATGATGATGTTTTAGTACATAGCCATGATGATTTGCCCGCAGACCATGAACATGTGATTCAACATCAGATCAATGGTGTGCATGTGCATGAATATGTGATTGATGACTACCATCAAAAATGGCCTAAATAATTTTTTCCGATTAATGGCTTAGAAGTGCATTATTTATTTGTTGTACAATTTCAAACTTGTTTTATCGTTCAATAAAAAAGGAAGCTTAGCTTCCTTTTTTATTAAAAACTAAAAATTATAAATTTATGCACCGATATACAAAATCAAGCCACAGAATGCTGAAGCAAAAATGACATACATGACTTTGACTTCAAATTGGAATAAGGCAATAAATGCTGCAATCGCAATAACCATTGCTTCATAGTTGAATGGACGGTCGAATCCATTTGGCCATAAAACGTGGTAACTGAAGAACAGTGCAAGATTTAAAATTACACCAACAACAGCGGCAGTGATTGCCATCAAAGGTGCAGTAAATTTTAATTCATTGTGGGTTGATTCAATCACTGGAGCACCAGCTAGAATAAAAATGAAAGAAAATAGGAAAGTAAACCAAGTCACAATCACAGCACCCAATACACCTGCTAAGAATAGATGTTCATTACCTAACAGAGCATGATTAAAGCCACCTAAGAATCCTACAAACGCAACAACCATGATCAGAGGACCTGGGGTGCTTTCTCCAAGGGCTAAACCATCGATCATTTGTGTTGGACTCAACCAACCATAAAAATTAACAGCACCTTGATAAACATAAGGTAATACTGCATAAGCACCACCGAATGTGAGCAACGCAGCTTTTGTAAAGAACCAAGCCATTTGAGTATAAGAATGATCCCAACCAAGCGTTAAAACCAAACTGATAATTGGGGCAAGCCATAGGATTGCTCCAATCAAAAGTATCTTAGCTAAATGTTTCCAACTAAATATGGCATGTTTTGGGGTAGGTGTATCATCATCAATTAATGCGGGACCATAATCTTTTTTACCTTGTTGGTGTGACCCCCCACCTGTAAAAAAGCTTGGATATTTTTTACTTGCCAAATATCCAATAATTGCAGCCGTTAGAACGATTAAGGGGAATGGCAAGTTAAAGAAAAATATTGAGATGAATGCAAGCGCAGCGATTGCCCATAAAAACTTATTTTTCAACGATCGGCTACCAATCCGATATGTCGCATGAAAAACGATAGCAACAACAGCAGGTTTAATCCCATAAAAAAGACCAGCAATGATAGGAACATCACCAAATTTTACATAAACCCATGACAGACCAATCAGAATAAAGAGAGAGGGTAATACAAATAGGATTCCTGCAACTAATCCACCAACGGTTCTATGCATTAACCAACCGATATAGGTTGCTAATTGTTGTGCTTCAGGCCCAGGCAGTAACATGCAGTAGTTGAGAGCATGTAGAAAACGTTTTTCAGAAATCCAGCGCTTTTGTTCAACCAATTCTTGGTGCATAACAGCGATTTGTCCCGCTGGTCCACCAAAACTAATAAACCCCAATTTAAGCCAAAACAGAAATGCTTTCCAAAATGAAATAGGCTGTATTTCTTGCTCTGACTTGATAACAAGTTTTTGTTCCATGATTATTCTCTTGAGAGGTTGGCATATAAGCCATCGAAAATATGATTCGATAATGCAAATAGTTGATCATCGTCACTTATTTGACTTCGAATTCCTTGGATAACTTTTTCAATACCAAGTGCTTCAGGGGGTTCAATTCCACCTACATCAAGGTAATGAACAATTTCAGCGATTTTCTTTAAAGCGGGTGTTTCTAAATTAAAACTATGTAAGAGAACCTCAAAGGTCACCCAGTGATTAATGTGGCTGAAAGTAGCGCCATCAAAATCGAATCCTAATGCTGTTTTAGGGCAGTCACTTGGTGTTTCTAGCCAAATGAATGTAGGCGCAGAGTCAATAAAAGTCTTTATTAGCCATGCAGAGGCTAGACGATCAATCCAAGGTCTTTTACGGGTTGCCCAAGTTCTGTTTTGATAACTATTTTTATCTAGAAGTTGAATATGAGATTGTATTGATTGAGGCTCATTCGCTTCACCAATACGTGCAATTGAAAGTTCTAAAGAGGAGAGCTCATTTAAAACTTGTGCCTGAGTTTCATCAGGGTAATAGTCAATTTCTACAAGTGCATCGATATTTTTTCTTAATTTACGGACTTGCTTGAGTAGTTCTTTCTTTTCATCTTTAGTTTGGCGATCTCTTAATTCAGTAAGTTGTTTATAGAGAGCGTCGTATTCTTCTTTCCTACTGAAAAAAGGAGCAAGTTCAAGATTTAAGGGTTGCTCAGCGTGAAACACATAAGCAGTCCCTTGCTCTGAAATAACATCATTTGCAATAGAATCAAATTTCTCGCTATGAGAAATTGGAAGTAGATAGACACCATCTCTTAGAATTGCTGCACCACTTGCTTTGAGGGATCGCCAGACTCTCATACGAGTGGTTGTGTTCTGCGTAGGCAGTGAGGATATGAGTAAGGATATTTTCATGTAATATACTCAACTTATTTGTTTAATATATTACATATAAAAAATTAAAGGACAAATACAAAGAAGTGATTTCTTATTTAGAAAAATATTAGGTTGAACTGAGTGTAGGTTGATATTAATTATAAATGATGAATAGATATTTCAGTTTAATTTTATTATGCCCCTACAAGAATGTAGTGGCATAATAAAACTGGTCTGCAAAACGCAATTCCTAAATATCAGTACAGCCGCGTTTGAGCTTTGATTTCACATTATTAAATGTATCTTTTTTCAGTTGAATCTGTTTGTCATTGACAACAGCAACCAAACTGGAAGTATTACCTGTGGTCATCACACTTAGTTTTTGCAAACCGTACTGACCATAAGCTGCATAAACCTGGGTACTGCCAAATTTCCATTCGTTGTACCCCCTTGCCATTTGAAGAGGGTTTGCCCAGCTTTTGGGTTAAAGTGTTATGCGTATCGTCCATCGTAACCTTTTTGCCATTGATGAGCATGTGATCAATCGCAAAGGTAGAGGTTGGAGGTGTTGAGCAGCAAATACTTCTATTTTTTCAATATCTCAATATCGCTGTAGTTTTGTAGGATTATATTTTGAATCAGCTTAAATATATTGGTGATTCAATTCAATGTTATTTAACCTTGTATGTCGTATATCATTGAATGGCATTTTCCCCCTCTATTCTCAACGAATTCCCCTTATTTCATTACCTTGCTTGAGATTAATAATCTGGCTTGATAAGGTGCTGAGGTGACTAAAAAATAGAGTTTTTACTATGGCTAAATGTATAGTCCATATATGCCGTGAATGTGGTAAGGAGGAGGATAACTGGACAGGACACTGTGTTAAATGTGGAGCATACAATAGTTTCAGCAAAACAACAGTTGAACGAAAGCCCCGACATCGGGCAACAACAGGTTTAAGTCATTCTGGCTATGCAGGACAACAACATCATATTACTAAATTAAATATGGTGAAAATGAGTCAGGAGCTTAGGTGTTCAACAGGTATTGATGAGTTTGATCGTGTATTAGGTGGTGGGCTGGTCACTGGATCAGTGGTGTTAATTGGTGGTGACCCTGGCATTGGCAAATCAACTTTACTTTTACAAACAGCAACCTATATTGCAGAAAATCAATCCGTTTTATATATCACTGGGGAGGAGTCACTGTCACAAGTTGCCATGCGAGCTAAACGATTGGGTCTGCCACTGGACAAACTTGATGTCATGGCAGAAACGAAGGTAGAGCGTATTTGCGAAATATTAACGGAACAAAAAACCTCTCTGGTGATTTTGGATTCTATTCAAACCTTATATACAGAGTCTATTCCTGCGGCTTCAGGAAATGTGTCGCAAATTAAAGAATCAGCTTCAATCTTAACCCGATTTGCCAAACATACAGGAATATCTTTACTGATTGTTGGGCATGTCACCAAAGAAAGTGAGTTGGCAGGACCTAGAGTGCTTGAACACATGGTTGATTGTGTCTTGCATTTTGAGGGACAAAGCGACTTACAGTATCGCATGCTCAGAGTGGTTAAAAATCGTTTTGGTGCGGTGAATGAACTAAGTGTATTTGATATGACCGATCAGGGATTAAAAGAAGTCATCAACCCAGCCACGATTTTTCTGGATCGCTATGGTGAGGCAGTTGCTGGTTCTGTTGTCATGGTTAGTAGAAATGGTGTACGACCATTTTTAGTTGAAGTGCAGTCTTTGGTGAGTAAAACAGAAAATGCACCTAGACAGCTTATTTTAGGTTTGGAGCATAATCGTCTAACGTTGCTTCTTACCATTATGAAAGAACAAGCTAAAGTGGATATTCTGAAACATGATGTCTATGTCAATATTGTGGGCGGATTGAAAATTACAGAAACAGCGTCAGATTTAGCAGTTTTACTGGCTTGTGTATCGAGTTTGAAAAATCAACCCTTGCCTCACGATATGGCTGTGTTTGGTGAAGTAGGCTTGTCTGGCGAGATTCGGTCTGTACCCAATGCACAGGACCGTATAAAGGAAGCAGAAAAGAATGGATTTAAAACTGTAGTTGTACCTAAAGTGAATCAGCCAAAACAACCTATAGGCTCTATGAAAGTGATTGCTGTGGAATATTTATACCAAGTCTTACAGGCTGTCTTTGAAAATGATGCTTTGGTTGTAAATTAAGCAGCAGTAAAAAGTCTTTAGTTCAACTTATGCTATGCTTTCATGTCGTCATGGATAAAGCAATGAATCAAGTTGTTATGCCAAATTTACCAAGATAGATGCTGATCTGATTAGGTTCTTTTATGAGCAATGAAATAGCAATCGAAAAATACCAGTCATTATTCGCTGATATAAAAAATGTAATACAACAAACACGGTTACGAACAGCTCTTGCTGTAAATGCTGAAATGATATTGCTTTACTGGCAAACAGGAAAAATGATTGCTGAGCGCCAACAGCAGGAGGGTTGGTCAGCAAAGGTTATTCCACAACTGGCAGTAGATTTACAACATGAATTTACCAGCCTAAAAGGTTTTTCAGAACGAAACTTAGGTTATATGTTACGTTTTGCTTTGGAGTATCCAGAAACTTCAATTTTGCAACAGGCTGTTGCAAAATTGCCGTGGGGACACAATATCTTATTGATGGAAAAAATTAAGGATAAAGAAGTCCGCCATTGGTATATGCAACAAACCATTGAAAAAAGTTGGTCAAGGGATTTATTGCTTAATGCTATAAAAATGGATATGTATGGTCAAACACAGAACCAGTTAAAATCGAACAATTTTAATAACACGCTTCCCGCAACTCATGCAGACTATGCCAATGAAATATTCCAAGACCAGTATAACCTTGGATTTCTGGGAATTACTGAGCCTATCAGAGAGCTGGAACTAGAGAGACGTTTGATTGAAAAAATCAAATATTTCATACTGGAACTTGGTAAGGGATTTACCTTTATTGGTAATCAGCACCGACTGGAATATAATGGTAAAGAATATTTTGTTGATATGCTGTTCTTTCATCGTGGCTTACGAAGCCTCGTTGCGATTGAACTCAAGATAGGAAGTTTTAAAGCAGAATATGTTGGTAAAATGAACCTATATCTATCACTGCTTGATCGGTTAGAAAAATCTGAAAACGAGAATCAGTCTATCGGTATTATTCTTTGTGCCGATAAAGATCATTTAGATGTGGAAATTGCTTTGCAAGATGTAGGTAAGCCTATCGGGGTGGCTGAGTACCAACTACTATTACCTAAAGATCAACTGCAAACTTTGGTAGCTGATGAATTAAGAAAATTTGAGTTGATTGATGATGAGCAAGCTGAGGGTAATGCTTAATGGGTAGTTATCAGGCTATTCACAGCAATTTAGTTTATAATGAACAAGTATTGAACAAACGAGTTGGTGGAATTTTTTGTAGTAAAAATAGTAGTAAAAAACTAAATTTAAATATTTTTATATTTATTAATCAATAATTTGAGTTCTTAATGTGACTGACACCGCTTCCGCCAAATATTTAAAAAAGCCTTTGTTTTTACAAGGGCTTTTTTCTTAGCTCTGGTTTTACCCCTAAACCTACCCTACATCCAATATTGGATTGAATTACATGGGATAAAACTTGTAAGGAGCAATTGAGAATTAGCTAATCGTCAGTTTGAAATGCTAACAATATACAAGCCTATACTTCGAACAACTTAACTGACTCTTTCAAAGTAGAATAGATGTGAATGACGGTTTGATCTGCCTAAATTCAGTAGTAATTATTCAAAAGATAGGGTACACATTTAAAAAAATACTGTCAGTTGTCTGAGGTTATAATGATTGTTTTCTATAGAAGACAATTCTAAACAATTAAGATGTTATTCATTTACCGTTGAATAATTTGAACTGAATCTTTTTAGTGTCTACTAACTTAATTTGGAAAATAATTTACCCATCAGAAAATATAGAAGTTGTTATGGAGAAAATTTTAGGTAATGAATGGATTAAACTTAATCACAGATCAAGATCGAATCAATGCTGTTTTATGTATTTAGGCATGTATAAATAATAATTTTTTAGAACATCATTGGTTTTAATGGGAAGTATTATTATGAGAATTTACACTTTTTGATGTTATGCAGCCAAAGACCTACTCTTTATCGCTAATAATTTGACAGAGAAGAAAGCTAGCATTAGTGACAATTTTCGCCACATCGCTTCCACTCTTGTTGTTTATTTCAAAAATATGACTTAAATATTTCATAACTAAAAATAAATATTAAAAAATGGTTGAATAGTAAGCAATTATCTATAATGATAACTAATATACACTTGATCATTCATTCTAGGAGGTAGATCATGATTGATGTGCAATATTCCGAAAATGTCTCGATACATCAGTTATCTGATGATGCATTCTTGTTAAGAGTCAATGATGCAAAGGTTTATCAATATTTGCTCAAGCAATGTGGTAAGGAATTCGGTTGGGAACGTTCGATACAAAAATCTCAAAGTTTTTTTAACGGTGATATTGAATACCAAATTAACCTTTCTGATATTCCATTGGAAAATTTTGGACGAGATTTCTTTATGTTGGAACCAGAACTACTCGATAACATTGCGAAAAATTAATACATAGCTTGATTATATGCTGTGTATAGTGAGTTATATATTTCAGTTTTTCGCCACGTCATCCCCTTGACGTGGTCTTTTTATATAAAACTATTTTATCGAAAATAGAATCAATTTTATAATTTTGATACTGAATATCGTCTCCAATGGCGCAAACTTCATATCAACTACGAGTAGTTCAGCTCACAACAAACAATGTGATTGATTCACAGGTGCTTGGTGATTTGCTTGATCAAATTCCGTTGGATGAACAAATTGATTTAGTCTATACAGATGGTGCTGATGATACAAAGCACTGCCGACAAGTCATTTTAGATCGAGATGCACATGCAGTCATTCCACCTAGGAAGAATGCAAAGCTTTGGAAAGATAAGAAATTGATATCTTTAAAGAGGAATGAATTATTAAAAATAGTCAAAAGGCTAGGCAGGTCACTTTGGAAAAAATGGTCTGGTTATCATCATCGAAGATTAGTGGAAACCAAAATGCATTGCATCAAATTATTAGGTGATAAATTCACAGCAAGGAGTTTTCCTAGTCAGATGAATGAGATTCATACACATGTATAAATTTTTAATAAATTCAAATAATTAGATCATCATCATATTCAGGTTATCATTTGAATTTAGCTCAATTAGAGTAGCATTGTCTATCAAACTTTTGGCAACAAAGCCTCGCTGCACTAGTAAACCAGATAAACTTGCAATAAGGACTTTCGCAAGAGGTTTTATCTTGATGCAGTTGTGTAATGTTGGGTAGCGAATTTAAAAAAAATCAATCCAATCTGTAGAATAAAAATTCACGCTTTTTTCACCTATTTCCATCTAAGTTTAAAAATGAAGTAATTCAAATAAATCATCTTTCTCAGTTCAAGTTGAAGGCAAAGGAGTAATTATGACTCTCGTATTGATATTGCTTAGCTTGTTGATTCAGTTTTTTGTGTTGTGGGCTGCATTTTATTTCGAACTCAATCGAACAATTGGTAGTATTTTGGCTATCGCTACTGCGATTCTATGCGCGATTTTTATTACACCTTGGTGTTTAGTGGTTGGTATTCCCATCATTTTAATGAGTATTATTTTACTTGTTGCACCATTACGTGAAGCGTTAATTGCTAAACCTGCATTTAATATTCTTTCCAAAGCAATGCCTACCATGAGTATTACAGAAAGAGAGGCTTTGGAAGCAGGTACAAGTTGGTGGGAAAAAGAATTATTTATGGGAGCGCCTGATTGGGAAAAGTTCGATCAATATCCATATCCAAAACTTTCCGTTGAAGAACAATCTTTTATAGACAATGAAGTTCAACAACTTTGCTCCATGCTTGATGAATGGAAAATTCACCACAAAGATAAAAATTTACCTCCTGAAGTTTGGCAGTTTATTAAAGATAAAGGTTTTTTAGGACTCATCATTCCAAAATCATTTGGGGGAAAACAATTTTCAGCATTTGCTCAAAGCCGCATTATGAGCAAGATAGCATCACGTTCATTGACTGCGGCAGTAAGTTGTATGGTGCCCAACTCGCTTGGTCCCGGTGAACTATTGCTACATTACGGTACAACTGCACAGAAGCAACGTTATTTACCCGGCTTAGCAAATGGTACAGAAATTCCTTGCTTTGGCTTAACCAGTCCAGAAGCTGGTTCTGATGCGGGAGCGATTCCAGATACAGGTATAGTCTGTTATGGGTCTTATCAAGGACAAGAAGTTCTTGGTCTAAAAATGAATTTTTCTAAACGATGGATTACGCTTGCACCGATTGCAACGGTAATTGGTTTGGCGTTTAAGTTGTACGATCCAGATGGTCTATTGGGTGATAAAAGTAAAAGCGAATATGGCATTACCTGTGCATTAATACCTGCAAGTCATGAAGGGATAAAAATAGGTGCACGCCATAATCCTGGTGCGCCATTTATGAATGGAACTGTGGAAGGAACAGACATTTTCATTCCAATCGACTGGATTATTGGCGGTCAACAAAATGCAGGTAAAGGTTGGCGCATGTTGATGGAATGTCTAGGCGTTGGTCGTGGTATTTCTTTACCAGCATTGGCGACTGCTGCGGCTGAGATGAGTTACCTTTTAGTGGGTGCATTTGCTAGCGTTCGACAACAGTTTAAAGTGTCAGTTGGGCATTTTGAAGGTGTGCAAGAGGCAACCAGTGATATTGCCAGTGATGCCTATATGCTTGAGTCATTTAGATACATGGTGACTTGTGGTTTGAATCAGGGTGGGACTCCAGCCGTCATGACAGCTATGGCAAAATACTATGCGACTGAAACTATGAGAAAAGTGATTAATCATGGTATGGATGTCGTTGGTGGACGTGCGATTCAGCTAGGACCACGTAATTTTATGGCTTTAACTTATCAATCCATACCTGTTGCAATTACGGTAGAAGGGGCAAATATTCTTACGCGTTCTTTGATGATTTTCGGTCAAGGTTCCATGAGATGCCATCCGTATTTATTTGAAGAACTGCAATTATTGCAATCAGACAATAAAGAGAGTGCTCTAAAAAAATTCAATACCTTGTTATTTAAACATCTTGCTTACACTTTTAATCGTGCTGCAAAAGCGCTTGCGTTTGGTCTCACAGGGGGGAGTAAAGAGGGCTCTTCATCGGCTGACGATTTCTCAAAACCATATTATGCAATGATAAATCGTATGAGTGCTGATTTTGCTTTGACGGCAGACATGGCATTGGGAATATTGGCTGGAGATTTAAAACGTAAGGAAATGCTTTCAGGTCGTTTAGCAGATATTCATGCCCATTTATTTATTGCAACAGCGATTCTTAATTATTATGAGCATGGACAAAGAACTGAGTCGGATCAAAAACATGCAGAATTAGCATTAAATAAGGCTCTCTATAATGCTCAGGAAGCATTCTTTGGATTGTATGAGAATTTCCCTGTGAAAATTGCTGCGACATTGGTGAAATTAATCAGTTTCCCATTTGGTCGACCAGTCACAAAACCATCGGATGAACTTAAACAACAAGTTGCTCAATTACTACTTAAAGAAAATTCTTTTAGAGAGGAATTGAAAAAACATGTTTATTACACAACCGATGAAACAGATGTGATGGGGCGCATGGAATCAACCTTCCAAATGTTGCTAACATTGCAGCCGCTTTGGGATAAGTTTAAAAAAGCTGAATCTAAAGATCAGTTTAAAGGACTGACTTTTGAGGAACATATTACAGATGCAGTTGCAGTGGGTTTTATTACTGCAAATGAAGCGGAACAGCTTTTAAAATATAATGCTAAACGCTACGACAGTATGCTGACTGATATATTTGATCAGCATTTAGAAAATGACCTGTCTCTTGGGAACCCTCATTTGAAAAGTTAGATAAGGTGGTCAATAAAAAAGCGAGATATCCAAGTCTCGCTTTTTTATTTTTTATAAATTAAATTTTTTACGATAGCGCCAAAGTGTGGTTCGACTCATACCCAGTGCTTTTGCTGCGAGTGAAAGATCATTTTGGTATTGAATTAATGTTTTCCGTATCGTTTCTTTATTGATTTTATCCGAGATCAGTAATGGTTCATCTTCAATGATTGAATTTGAAGGTGGAATATGTTGCTTATCAATAATTTCATCGGGTAAATCGCAAACATCTATTTCAGACTTCTCGTTTGCCATGGTCAGTGCGTAAAGGAGCGTATTTTTTAATTCACGGACATTTCCGGGCCAATCATATTGCATTAAGGTTTGTAATGCAGAATTAGATAATTTAGTCGATGTACCAAAAACATTGTGTTGTTCAGATAAAATATAATCTGCAATATATGGAATATCTTGCTTACGATCACGCAGTGGTGGAACAAAAATTGGAATAACACGCAGTCGATATAATAAATCTTGACGGAAGCGTCCAAGACGAGCTTCTTCTCGTAACGCTCGATGAGTAGCGGTGATAATACGGACATTCGCTCTAATCGATTTTTCTCCACCTAAAGGTGTAAATTCACCAGTCTCAAGAACTCTTAATAATTTTGCTTGAAGTTCTAATGGAATTTCAGCGATTTCATCTAAAAAAAGTGTTCCGCCAGCAGCACGTTCAAATACGCCTTTATGTTCTCGAATCGCCCCTGTAAAAGCACCCTTAACATGACCAAATAATTCGCTTTCCAGAATATTGGCATTTAAAGCTGCACAGTTAATGGCAATAAATACGTTATTTTTCCGCTGACTATGATCATGAATAGCCTGCGCAACCAGTTCTTTTCCACTACCAGATTCACCGCGAACTAGAACTGGGAACTCTGTAACTGCAACACGTTGAATAATGGAAAACATGCGTTGCATTTCTGGCGAATGGCTATGAAAAGTCTGCTTTAAAGTTGTGATGTTTTGATCTTGTTTTATTTTCTGTATGACTTGAGTGGATTGTAATAAATATAAGGTTCCCTCAAAGTGCTGATCGATAATTCTAATAGGATGACGATGGCAAAACAGCTCGATGGATTGAGCTGCATCACTCATCATATGTCGTCCGATTTCAAGCTCATGATGTTGTATTGTTTTTTTTAAAGTTTGAAATAACGAATTATTGATTTTTTTATCGTTCAATTCATACACAAAACGCTGCTTAGATTGATCTAAGATAAGAAAGGAATTATCTAACATTAGGGTTTGCAATTTAAACAAAAAGCTCTCTAAATCAGCTTGAGTATCAAAATCAATCGCTTGGTGCATGGTGTTTCATCGAATGTTTTTCATTTGAAACAATTGAAACATATTGTGCAACATTAATGAAATGGTGATTTTGTTTAAAATTAAATATTATTAATTAATATATTGTTTTATTTGAATATAATTTATATTGCATAAAGTTGGCACTTAGTTTGCAAAATAAGAATATAACCAAGCATATCGAGACAAATTGAAATGATATTTCATCAATTTTTTGAAAAAGAAAGTTCAACTTATACTTATTTGGTTGCATCTGAACAAACACGTGAAGCGGTACTGATTGATCCAGTTGCTTCTGAAATAGAAAGTTATGAACAAATGTTGAATCAGTTGAATCTCAAGTTAGTTTACAGCTTAGATACGCATGTTCATGCAGATCACGTTACGGCTGCAAATTTACTCAGAGCACGTTTTGGCTGTAAAACAGTTTTACATCGTAATTCTGGCGTGGATTGTGGTGATATTTTTATCACTGACCGCAGTGCGATCCGTGTTGGTGAATGCTTAATAGAAGCACGTTATACCCCTGGACATACGAATGCTTGCACAAGCTATGTCATTGACAATATGGTGTTTACAGGTGATGGATTACTGATAGATGGTTGTGGTCGTACTGATTTCCAAGAAGGAAATGCTGAAACCTTATACGACAGTATCCACCAACAGATATTCACTTTACCTGACGACACGATCGTTTACCCGGGACATGATTATAAAGGTCGTTTGTCTTCAACTGTAAGGCATGAACGCGAATCGAACTCTCGTTTAGGTCATGGACGTAGCAAACAAGATTTTGTAGAAATTATGAAAAATCTTGATCTTCCATATCCTAAAAAGATTGATATAGCCCTACCTGCCAATAAAGCGTGTGGGAAATAAGGGGAAAATTGTGAGTGACTTAAAACAAGTTAACCCTGAATTTTGGGTATCTGCGCAGATCAATCAATCTGATTTGGTTGAAATTGCAGCCAAGGGAATCAAAACGATTATTTGTAATCGCCCTGATGGTGAAGGTGTCGACCAGCCAAATATTATTGAGATCCAAGAAGCTGCAATACGCCATGGGATTCAATTGGAATATTTACCTGTTGTAAGTGGGCGGGTGACAGATGAACAAGCAATTGAATTTAAGTCACTTTATCAAAAATCCCAAAAACCTGTACTAGCATTTTGCCGTTCAGGAACTCGATCGATTACCTTATGGGCACTGTCTCAAGTGGCTGAACTTACCATTGATCAGATGTTGTTGCAGTCAAAATCACTGGGCTACGATTTACAAGGTTTAGTCCCTCGAATTTTGAAGCAAAATCCAACTCAGTTAAACAATATACCGACTTTTTCTGTGGTGATTGTCGGTGGGGGAGCGGCGGGTATTTCAGTGGCATCGAGTTTGTTATCTCGTCAATCGAATTTAGATATTGCCGTGATTGATCCTGCTGAAATTCATTACTACCAACCGGGATGGACGATGGTGGGCGGTGGGATATTCGCTCCTGAAAAAACGGTAAGAACAATGGCGAGTCTGATTCCTAAACAAATTCATTGGATTAAGGCGGCTGTTGCAGCTTTTGATCCTGATAATAAACAAGTTTTATTAGAGGGATGTAAGCCGATTAACTATGAAGTATTAGTCGTCTGTCCGGGCTTAAAATTAAATTGGCATGGAATAGAAGGTTTAGTTGAAACGCTAGGTAAAAATGGTGTGACTTCAAACTATCGTTATGATCTTGCGCCCTATACGTGGGACTTGGTTCGTAATATGAAGCAGGGTAAAGCTGTTTTTACACAGCCACCTATGCCAATTAAATGTGCTGGTGCTCCGCAAAAAGCAATGTATTTGTCAGCTGATTATTGGCAAAAACAAGGTGTATTAAAAGATATTGAAATTGATTTTTATAATACAGGTGCGGTGTTATTTGGTGTACAAGCTTATGTTCCAGCTTTGATGGAATATATTAAACGTTACAATGCCAATTTAAACTTTAATCATCAATTGATTAAAGTCGATGGAAGCCAAAAGCGAGCTTGGTTTAAGGTCAGTGAAGGGGAAAATACTTCAGTGATTGAAACTGATTTCGACATGATTCATGTTGTTCCTCCACAGCAAGCACCTGATTTTATCCGAGCGAGTAACTTGGTTGATGCGGCAGGTTGGGTCAGTGTTGATCAGCATACCTTACAGCATAGTAAGTACCCTTATATCTTTGCTTTGGGTGATGTCACTAATGCACCAAATGCGAAAACGGCAGCAGCTGCACGAAAGCAAGCACCTATTGTTGCAGTGAATGTATTGCAGTACTTAAAAGGCAATCAGAATTTTGCGCAATATGACGGTTATGGATCTTGTCCGCTCACAGTTGAGCGTGGAAAGATTGTGTTGGCAGAATTTGGTTATGGCGGAAAACTGTTACCTAGTTTCCCTAAGTGGTTGCTCGATGGGCAAAAACCTTCACAGCTTGCATGGCTGTTAAAAGAGCAAATTCTACCGCCGATGTATTGGGATGGAATGCTCAAAGGTCGTGAATGGCTGGTGAAGCCAAAACTTTAGTTTATTCAGCTTAAATAAATCAAATACTTAGTCCTGATTCAGAGCTGAGTTAGGGCAGTATTTTCTCCAGAAATGGGTTCATCCTTGTACGAGGACATTGCATATCATGTGGTTATTAGTCTTAGAAGGTCTTGCGATCGGATGTTTACTTGGATTGACAGGCGCAGGTGGCGGTATTTTGGCTGTACCAGCATTGATGGCGAGTCAAGGATGGACGGTGTCTCAAGCTGCACCAGTAGGTTTGTTGGCAGTAACACTTGCTGCATTTGTTGGCATGGTTCAAGGCTTATTCAAGAAAATCGTACGTTATCGTGCCGCAATATGGATCGCATTAATCAGCTTGCCATCAGCACGTTACGGGATTCATCTTGCGAGTATTATTTCTCCAGTTTGGTTAAGCCTTGGTTTTAGTATCGTGATGATGATTGTGGCTTATCGTATTTTCTTCAATAAGGTGAATGATTTTGAAGATCCGCCGTGTAAGGTGAATCAATCAACAGGGCAACTGATTTGGAATGTTAAAACTGCTTCAGTGTTGGGTATTATCGGTGTGATTGCAGGTCTATTAACTGGATTATTAGGAGTTGGTGGCGGTTTCGTGATTGTGCCAGCTTTGCGTAAAGTCACTGATCTAGATATGCGTAGTATCGTTGCAACGTCACTGATGATCATTTTCTTAATTGGTGGTGTAAGTATTTCAATACACATCATAGATGGCTTTCAGTATCCAATCGTTGTAACTGTTAGCTTTGTTGTGGCTTGTATTATCGGCATGTTAATTGGCAGAAGATTAATCAGCCTGATTGATATCAAAACGGTACAAAAGGTATTTGCTGTAGTGGTAATTTGTGTTGCGATTTATTTGGTGATTTCAAGCGTATCGAAAATCTTGCCCATGATTTCACTTTAATTATATTGTTATCTATTTGACTTTTAGTTTCTAAAACTGAGCCTAGACTCAAACGATGAGGTTTTGAGTTTAGGTTAAAAGATACATAAATTTATGTTTCCTATGTAATTTTGTATTATGATGCTAAGAGTTCACTAGCATGCCTAAAAGGATGCTTCACATAAACTTCATATGATTTCTATTAATATCATAAATATAAAAAGAGATTGGGTCAGGAAGAATCAATGTTTAAATTTTTTCTGCGATGGATGGATAGTTGGTCACTGACTGATACTTTAGATAAACAGCATATTCCTTTTCAAGAAAGCTCAAAAGATACCAAGATTCAGTGGATTAGAATTTTACCATTCATTTTGCTGCATATCGCTTGTCTTGCAGTTTTTTGGGTGGGTGTGTCTTGGTTTGCTATAGCATTCATGCTGTTTTTTTATTTTATTCGTATGTTTGCGATCACTGCTTTTTTTCATCGTTATCTTTCGCATAAAACCTTTCAAACTTCGCGTCCAATACAATTCTTTTTTGTGTTGATCGGAACCATGAGTGCACAGCGAGGGCCTTTATGGTGGGCAGCTCATCATCGTTATCATCATCGTTTTACTGACACAGATCACGATCCGCATTCATCTACACATGGATTTTGGTACAGTCATATTGGATGGTTTTTAAATGAACAGAATTTTTCTACACGAAAAGAAGTCATTAAAGACTGGCTAAAGTTTCCTGAAATTGTTTGGTTAGACCGTTTTAGTTTACCTGTGGTCTTGTTCACTGCTTTTGCAATTTATGGTTTAGGTGAGTGGTTGAGTATTGCTTATCCGAGTTTAGGGACTTCAGGCTTACAGCTATTGGTATGGGGATTTGTGATTTCAACTGTTTTGCTGATTCATGCGACTTTATGTATCAATTCACTTGCGCATTTGTATGGCAGTCGAGACTTCGAGACGAAGGATAACAGCCGAAATAATTTATTTTTATCGATTATTACATTGGGTGAGGGCTGGCATAACAACCATCATTATTATGCTGGGAGTACTCGGCAAGGTTTCTTCTGGTGGCAAATCGACATTACTTATTACATTTTAAAAATGATGTCTTTTTTCGGTTTGATTTGGGGAATTAAACCTGTACCACAACGTATTTATGATACCCATAAAAGTCATCAATTAAATCTCAAAATAAACACGAGTAAAATTCAAAGCGAGGAGTCTTGATGAAGATTGCAATCGTAGGCTCTGGTATTTCAGGTATATACGCTGCGTGGAAATTATCAAAACAGCATGAAGTCACTATCTTTGAGAAAGAACAGTATTTCGGTGGACATACGGATACACATGATCTTTGGATTGAACGTAAAAACGTTGCTGTAGATAGCGGTTTTATTGTATTCAATGATTATAATTATCCTCTATTTAGCGCCATGCTGGCTGAATTAGGTGTAGAAGCACAGAATAGTGACATGAGCTTTTCAGTCAACAATCAAGTGACAGGGCTTCAATATAATCCATCAAAAAAATGGTCACTATTAACGCGACCTCAGAATTTTTTAAATAAGAAATTTCGGATCATGCTGTCCGACTTGATTCGCTTTTATCAAGACAACAAACATATTCAGTTAGATCAGTGCAACGCTGAACTGAGTATCGAAGACTATCTGAATCAAAATGATTATTCAGAGGTATTTCGCCAAGAACATTTATATCCAATGTGTGGTGCATTGTGGTCAAGCCCAGTGGATCAAGTTGGAAATATTCCTTATAAATTTGTCGTAAGCTTTTTTCAACATCATCGTATGTTGCAATTGGAAGACCGCCCTCAATGGCAGACGGTCAAAGGTGGTTCAGCTTCTTATATACGAGCGATTCAAAAAGCTTGTCCATCAATTATTTGGAAAAAAGCGCAAGTTCAACAAGTGATTCGTGAAAATGATTTAGTTCATATTGTCACGAATCAACAACAAGAAACTTTTGATTGGGTTGTGTTTGCGAGTCATGCTGATGATACGTTAAAGCTGATTCAAGATCCTTCGGCAGATGAGCGAGATGTATTAGGTTGTTTTGATTATCAAGATAACTTTATGGTGGTACATTCTGATACTTCGATTATGCCGAAGCGTCAATCTCAATGGGCAAGTTGGCATGTGCATGTCACTGTTCAAGAGAAACATCAAAAAAATAGCAAAGCTCATCAAGTACACTATGGATTTACTTACTGGATGAACAGCTTGCAGAAGCTACCGTGTAAGACTCAGATCTTTTCTACACTCAATCCGAATATGCCGATCGCAAAAGATAAGATTTATGTCGAACGTCGTTATCGACATCCTGTTTTTGATAAAAAAGCAATTGAATCACAAGCGCGTTGGGATTTGATCGATGGTCAAAACCGCAGTTCATTCTGTGGGGCATATTGGGGTTGGGGCTTTCATGAAGATGGGGCGAGAAGTGCTCAACGTGTAGTCGATCAACTATTAAAATTGAACGGCTAAATTTGGAGGTGATCACATGTTTGAAGATTCACTTTCCATAGCCAAAGCTCAGATTAGACATCGGCGCTTTTATCCTAAAGCACACGATTTTGAGTCTAGTTTGAGCTATTTATGTTTTGATCCAGATCGTATCGATCAAAACCTAGATCGTTCATGGCTTTGTTCAACTTCGCGTTGGAATATCTTAAATCTTTATGAAAATGATTTTCTAAAAGGCTATACAGGTTCGATCAGAGAACGAATTAAGAAAATCCTTTTGCAGCAAGCGGATACGATTTTATCAACTCAATCAGAAATTCGTGTGCTCGCATTGCCAAGAACTTTAGGATTTAGTTTTAATTCAGTCATCTTTTATTTTGTACTCAATCCTCAAAAACAACCTGTTTTCATATTGAGTGAAATCACCAATACCCCTTGGAATGAACGTAAAGTTTATGTGCATGACTGTCGTCAAAAATTAAAAGAGCACAGTCATTTCAAAAGTTATGAGTTCGAATTTGAAAAGAGTTTTCATGTCTCTCCATTCATGCCAATGGATATTCAGTACAAATGGCGATTTAACTTTTCAGATGAACAAAATGTGATTCATATGCAGCTTTATCAATCAGATAAATTTATCTTTGATGCAACGATGCATTTCACTTTAACCAGCATCACAGTTCCTTCACAACTGAATCGTTATGCTATTTATCATATCTTTGAACCTTTCAAGATGTTAGCTTCGATCTACCTTCAAGCTTTTAATCTATGGCGAAAGAAAGTTCCATTTTATCGGCACCCAAAAAAAGATAAGGATTTAAAACAACATGATGAAAACGCTTATTTTCGGTGAACAGGATTCACTGCCTTTGGTTCTTCGAAGCTTGCTCAAACTTCGTCATGGACAAATTCATTTTCGTGGAGAATGGAATGGTACCGTGGGTGAGGTTTCTGATTTAGAAGCGACGATAGAGATTCATAATAAAGAATTGATTGATCTGATTTTTAAAAACGGGGTACTTGGTGCAGCTGAAGGTTATATTCGCGGCTATTGGAGCAGTGAACACCTCGTTGAAGTCATTCAAATTTTGGCGAGAAACCGTCATGTGCTTGATAAGATTAATCAGAATGTGATTTCTCAAGCCAGCCAACTTGTATTAAAAGCTTGGTACAAAACACGTAAAAATTCATTGTCAGGGAGTCGGAAAAATATTGCAGAGCATTACGACCTGAGCAATGACTTTTTCAAACTCTTTCTTGATTCTTCAATGATGTATTCCAGTGCTGTGTATAAGCACAAAGATATGACTCTAGAAGAAGCATCGGATTATAAAAAAGAACTGATTTGTCAGAAGTTACAGCTCAAACCTATGGATCACTTGGTTGAGATCGGGAGCGGTTGGGGTGGTTTTGCGATTTACGCTGCTCAGCATTATGGTTGTAAAGTGACTACGATTACGATTTCTCAAGCACAATATGATGAAGCAACCAAACGTATCGCAGATGCGGGCCTTAGTCATCGTGTCGATGTTCAACTCAAAGATTACCGATTGTTAGAAGGCAAGTTCGACAAGTTGGTTTCGATTGAAATGATCGAAGCGGTGGGTGAGCAATATTTATCGACTTACTTTAACAAATGTCGATCTTTATTAAAACTGAATGGTTTGGGCTTGATTCAAGCTATTACGATTGAAGATGCACGTTATAAAAAAGCTTTGAATACCGTGGATTATATTAAACGCTATATTTTCCCAGGAAGTTTTATTCCGTGTATCAGTGTTTTAACTCAAGCTGCATCTGAACAACAGTTACGTTTAAAACATCTTGAAGATATTGGCTTGAGCTATGCAGAAACGATTCATCAATGGCGTGAGCGTTTCTTAAATGCCAAAGAACGGGTTTTGGCTTTAGGATTTGATGAAAACTTTATTCGGATGTGGGATTTCTATCTCTGTTATTGCGAAGGTGGCTTTAAAGAAGGCGTGATCAGTGATGTGCATCTTCTATTTGAAGCAAGCCCTTATTAAAAAATCCAAGATTTTTTAATGCATCAAGGAGGTGGTTATGTTGTGGCAATTATTTTTACTTGATGCCGTAGTAATGACGCTGTGTTGGTTGTGGGCAACCTCTAATCATCGTGCAGGTATCGTAGATGTCGCATGGAGTTTCTGTATTGTTCTCAATATTGCCATTACAGCATTGTTTGTTGAGATCGCTCCGTTAAATGTCAGATTGTTTCTCGGCGTATTCAGTTCAATATGGTTCTTGCGTCTAACTTTGCATTTATTCCGTCGTTATTTAGCTGAGCATGAAGAAGATCGTCGATATGCCAACATGCGTAGAGCAATGGGCAAATATCAACATTTTGGTTTCTTTCTATTTTTTATGTTTCAGGCAGGATTGGCCATCTTATTTAGTCTTCCAATGTGGAGCTTGCTCAATGTGCCAAGCATGTCTTGGAGTATAGA
Source organism: Acinetobacter sp. 5862 (assembly GCF_024494585.1). NCBI lineage: Bacteria > Pseudomonadati > Pseudomonadota > Gammaproteobacteria > Moraxellales > Moraxellaceae > Acinetobacter > Acinetobacter sp. 5862. The sequence goes on along the minus strand of NZ_JANHGP010000044.1, from coordinate 12,174 downwards.
TACCAATGATTATTTGATTATTGCAGGTTTAATTATGTTCGTTGCATTCGTCGGTGAGACAGTTGCAGATCAACAATTATATCACTTCAAGCAAAATCCCAATAATCATGGCAAAACAATGGATCAAGGTCTATGGAGATATTCACGTCACCCAAACTATTTCTTTGAATGGTTGCATTGGTTTGCTTATCCAACGATTGGGTTAGGAGCAGGATTATATAGCTTGTGGATTTATCCAGTGTTGATGTGGTTGTTTTTGTACTACATCACAGGTATTCCATTTAGTGAACAACAAGCCTTAAAAAATCGCGGTCAAAATTATCTCGATTATCAAAAACGAACTTCAATGTTTATTCCGTGGAAACCCAAACAGTAGGTACTGCACATGGACTTTATTATTCAAAAATCTTTAAAACTTGTCGAAAGCGGTTTAGTTCCTGATCAAGCGATTCGTGCAGCCATCCGTGCATTGAGTAAAAAGCGTTTGATTCAAGAAGGGCGTTATGATCCTGAGCAAGGTGCACAGCGCTATATGGACGTGCTCAATATGTTGAAGCATAGTGAGATTGCGATTGAAACAGACAAAGCCAATGAGCAACATTATGAGTTGCCAACTGCTTTCTTTCAGGCTGTCTTAGGCAAACGTTTGAAATATAGTGCCTGTTTCTTTCCCCATGATCGAACAAATTTGGATGAAGCTGAAGAGTTTGCACTACAGATATATAGTGATCGTGCTCAATTACATGATGGTCAACAAATTTTAGAGCTGGGTTGTGGGTGGGGATCATTTACCTTATGGATGGCAGAGCGTTATCCAAATGCAAAAATTACGGGAGTGTCTAATTCAGCTACTCAACGCCAACATATTCTTGCAGAAGCTCAAAAGCGTGGTCTAAACAACGTAGAAATCTTAACCTGTGATGTTAATGTGCTTGAGTTAAAAGCGAATACTTTTGATCGTGTGGTTTCGGTTGAAATGTTTGAACATGTTCGAAACTATCAAAAGCTTTTTGAGAAAATTCAGTCTTGGCTCAAAGCAGATGGGATGTTGTGGTGTCATATTTTTTGTCATCGTTTCTTACATTATCCATTTGAAATTAAAAGTGAATATGATTGGATGTCACGTTACTTTTTTACGGGTGGTCTGATGCCATCAACGTCTACATTCTTACATTTCCAAGATCATTTAGAGCTATCTAAACATTGGCAATGGTCGGGTACTCATTACGAGAAAACAGCGAATGCTTGGTTAGAAAATATGGATCGCAATGTCGAACAATTAAAACCACTTTTTGAACAAGTTTACGCTCAAGATGCAGAAGCATGGTGGCAACGTTGGCGTATTTTCTTTATGGCTTGTGCAGAATTATTTGGGTTTGAACAAGGGCAAGAGTGGGTTGTCGGTCACTTCCTGTTTAAAAAGAAAGTCGTATAATTAAAGATAGCTCTGCAAGTAGATCAGCCAATGTTTAGATCGAAACAAAATGACGGAAATAATCATCCACTCGGTGAGATGTTTAATCGCTATTATTGGTTGCAGATCGGGCTGATCGCACTTTCAATTATTATTGGTATTGCTTGTAGTGCATGGGTGATAAAAGGTTCATTACTCAAAACTGCGCTTGAACAAGAAATGGAACATTATTGGATACGTGTTGATCGTAATCCAAATGCCGATCTTCCAGACACTAAAAATTTATATGGCTATCGTTGGTCATCAAACAAGCCTCCGCAACCACTTCGTGATTTGACTTTACAGCAAGGTGTGCATCGTATTTTTGTAGATGGCAAAGATCGTATGACTGTTTATGGCAAGCGCAATGGTCAGCATGTGTTGTTGGTGTTCGGTGAAAGTAACGTCAATAAAATTGTTTGGATGTTTGGTCTTGCGCCATTAATGTTTAGTTTGATTGTGCTCTATAGCATTTTATGGTGGTCAAATCGCCGTGCGAAACGTTATTTCTCACCGATTACCCGTCTTGCAAATGCGCTAGAACAAATAGACTGGGTTCATCAAAGTAAAGAGGCTTCTCCATTTCAAGATATTAGTACCAATGGCAACTTGGAAGCAGAATATCTAAAACAGGCATTAGAAAAGTACCATGAAGTATTGAGTGAGTTTATTCATCGTGAACGCGAGTTTACGGGGGATGTTAGTCACGAATTACGTACGCCTTTGACGATTTTGAAAGGTAATGTCCAAATCTGCCAAGCAAGATATGGTAATGATAAATCATTGAACCGTATAGCAAATACCATTGAGGACATGCAATTACTCGTAGATACTTTACTTGCAATTGCACGTAACACGACCAATACCCTAAATGCTGAGCAAACCCGATTATCTGCCATTATTACTGATCTCGTTCACGATTTAGATATGGTGAGCCAAAGTAAAGGGATAGAGATCTTGGTGCAGTATGATGATTCAGAATCAACACGTTTATTATATCCATCAATGACAAAAATGGTGTTTAGCAATATTTTGCGTAATGCGCTAAATTATTCTCAAGGCTCAAGTATTCATATTATTCAACAGAAAAATCGCATCATCATTGCTGATAACGGCATTGGAATTAGCCTACCAGATGAATTAAAAGTCCGAGAGTTAAGTCGTAGTCAGCTAAAACTCAATCCTAAAGGACATGGCATAGGTCTACAGTTAGTAGAAAAACTATGTATGCAACTAGGCTGGAGAGTAGAGTTGTTCGATCGTCAATATTATTTAAATACACATACTGACCTTGAACTGCCGAATACAACAGGATTAATTGTTGTGGTATATATGAATTAAAGCACTTAATCCTCAAGTGCGATTTTTAAACCAACACCCGAAATCGTATGAATGAGTTTTTGTTGAAAAGGTTTATCCACCATTTTTCTTAAATTGTAAATATGGCTACGCAAGGCATCACTTTCTGGTTCTTCATCGCCCCATAATTCAATGACAATCTCCTGTTTGGTCATCACTCTGGGCGAGTGGTGCATGAGAATCTTAAGCAGCTTGAATTGAATGCGCGGTAAATCAATATGCTGACCAGCACGTATAATGGTTTGTGTGGAGCTATCTAAAATTAAGTCATGAATTTGAATTTTATTTTTGGAAACTTCGCCTAATGAACGTTTAATTAGGGCACGAATACGCATGACTAATTCATTGAAATCAAAAGGTTTAACTAGATAATCATCTGTGCCTGCAACAAAACCTTTCAATTTATCATCTAAGGTGTCACGAGCGGTAAGCATAAGCACGGGAATATCCATACCTTGTTCTGTTCTTAACCATTCACATAAATCGTAACCAGAGCCATCAGGTAAATTTATGTCTAATAAAAGCAGATGATATGCCTGTGTTTTAAGAAAATTACGTGCAGCATCCAAGTTACGCGCATGATCAATTACAAAACCATGTTCCTCTAAAAACTCACATACAGTTGCCGCAAGTTCATAGTGGTCTTCAACCATCAGGATAAATTGGTTGCTCATAATAATATCCACTATGGATTAAGTAATTGTTGTTTTAATTTAGCATTAAAAGGTGAATTTCCAAACCAAATTTTAAAATACTGATTTGCTTTTTGATCTGTAATCGCACCGAGAGTCTTTTGATTTAAAGATAATGTAAGTGTATTGCTATTTTGATTGTAGCTGAGGCTATAGAGATCACCTTTTTTTACAGGGTGATATAATTCTGTGATGTTATTCAGTGGTGAGTTATCTGAGAAGTCTGCAATATTTTTCTTAAGGAAATGAGTCGCTGCGCGTTTAAATGCCCATTCAGGAATGTTTTGACGATAAGAAAAGTCTAAGCGTATGTTCTGGTTTTCCCAGTTTTTTTTACAATCCTCTGCAAAGTATGTCACTGAACCAACAACTTTTCCCGTAACAATTAGTGGGGCATTCCGACAAGTTTGAACACTTGCATGCACTACATGAGTACCTACTATTAAGTTAATGGCACAAAATGAAAATATTTTCTTCGTTAAATTAGAATTCATTTTTAGCTCCATTGTGCAAAGAAATACTCAATTCAAAGCTTATTTAATAAGATATATTTTTAATAGGCATAAAAATTCAGATTTTTTTCAATACGTTCAATTTCGTAACGTGCATATGCAGGATTTGTTAGAGTATGATCTAAAATTGCATATAAAAATAGGTTTTGATTACTTTCAAGGGGAGTAATCATATGATATTGATTGTGTAAACTGATAAATATACCTTCAAGATAATCCATTGGATCAAACTGATGTGTCAGCTTTATTTGCATGTTATATATATTGGTAACTTCAAGTATAGCACTATCTATATTTATATGATGATCTCCTATAGATTTTAATATAGTACCATCATAATTATCTATCACAGCAAGGAAGATTAAACCATCAATGTGACTGAATTGATTTAATAAGAAATTATCGTTCATATATATCACCCTTGAATTATTACAAATTTATGATGGCCGAATTTTAAACTATTTTTTGAAAGGTAAAACCAGAGAGTAACCTTTTCCAATATATGGTAATGAACGATATAAGCCATTGGCAGGATCCCAATAATCTTGTTGAAAAACTATTTGGCTAGAGGAGTTGATTTTGATTTCGCTTATGCCATACGATGCCATAGTTTTACTACGACCAAACATTTTAAAATCATAAGCCATATACCAATGTATATAGGCTGAATCTTTTTGATAAGTGGCACTAATAAGTTTGACATTGACGTTACTTACATGCTCATTCATACCTGAAAAATGTTTTACCAAATCTTGTTTGTTCGAAAACTGGGATAAGGTGTCATTAATGTATAGGTCATTAGCATAAAGTTGGCTTGCATTTTTAATAAAACTTGGTGTTCCAAGTGTATTGAATGCTGAAGTGAACCGCTTACCGATTTCAGTCGCTTGTTCTTGCGTCAAAGCAATGCCTGATATTTCTTTACTTGCTTTGCTATAGTCAGATGAATAGCTTGGTATACTTTTACACGAAGCTAAAGAAAATAAGGCTAATGTTGAAACCGCTAAAGTTCGTATAAATGCCATGCCCGTAAACTCATTTCATTTTATAAATAGTTTAGAGCGGGTTATGTGAATCTGATGTGAACTGATTATTGAACCTAATACGTTATTCATAGCCTAAGAAAATAATTTCTTGGTGGTGTTTCAAAAAGTATGCTGAAACAAAGCAGGTTGAATTTTGATAAAATAGAGAAATGCGAATAACTCTAGAAATCAAATGTCCAACCTGCCTCAGTGACAGTATAAAGAAAAATGGCATCAAAGTAGATGGGAAACAAAACTATCAGTGCAAAGACTGTAAACGTCAGTTTATTGGTGACCATGCTCTGAGCGATCTAGGATGTAATTCAGGCATTACTCGAAAAATATTACAGTTGATGGTCAGAGGTAGTGGTATACGAGATATCGCTGAAGTTGAGCGAATCAGTATCGGTAAAGTTTTACGTACTTTAACCGAATCGACCTACCAAATTCAGCCTAAACAAAGTCATTATGAGGCTCTTGAAGTTGATGAGTTTTGGACTTTTGTGGGAAATAAAAATAATAAACAATGGCTTATTTACGCCTTCCATCGAGAAACAGGTGAGATTGTTGCTTATGTTTGGGGTAAAAGAGACTTAGCTACAGTTCAACGATTGAAGAAAAAGCTTAAACAATCTGCCTTCATTTTAGGTTGTGAGCGCATCTTAAAAGCACGTAAAGAGCGTGGTATTTTCCCAGGTTAATTTTCTTTGCTTTTGAAACGACCTTAAGACACATGTTTTAAGGTCGTTTTTTCATTGTTGGATCAATCCAAAAAGAAATCTTTCTGTAGATTGGTATTTCCAGCGACACATGCATATTGAGAAAAGTCAGTGATGCCAATACGAGACAAAGCTTGTTCATCGGTCAGGCTTTGTCCTGTAAGTTCACCTCTAGCCGTGCTATAAACCGCAAAAGCTGCATCTGCCATAATCTGTGGTTTACGGCTGACCTGTAAGGTATTTTCCTCACCTAAATTCTTCGAAACGGCTGCGGTTGCGATATAAGTTTCAGGCCAAAGCGTATTACATGAAATACCATAGTGACGAAATTCTTCCGCCATGCCTAAAGTCAAAATCGTCATACCATATTTAGATAGGGCATAAGGTGCAAGCATCCCGAGCCATTTCGGTGACATATTTACAGGCGGTGATAAGCTTAAAATATGTGGATTTTCAGCTTGCTTTAAAAAGGGCAATGCAGCTTGTGCGCAGATAAAGGTTGCACGATGGTTAATGGTTTGGATCAGGTCATATTGTTTTAATGAGGTGGATTCCACTCCCATTAATGCAATTGCACCTGCGTTATTAATCAGCACATCAATTCCGCCAAAGGCTTTGGCGGCTTGTTGAATAGCGGTATGGATTTGCTGTTCATCTCTAACATCTAGTAACAGTGGCAATGCTTTGCCACCAGCAGCTTCAATTTCTTCAGCCACACTATAAATTGTACCTGTTAATTTAGTGGTCTCGACTTCGGTTTTTGCTGCAATCACGACATTCGCACCTGCCTGAGCTGCTTTTAACGCAATCGCTCTGCCAATACCTCGACTGCCGCCAGTGATAAAAACAGTTCTTCCTTGCATATTATTCATTGATATTTCCTAGATTTGACTTGTTGTAAACGTTGAATTAGATCATAAAAGGGTGAGCAAATTTTTCAGGATCATAGAGTCGACGTTGCTTGGCAATCTCTACAATTCGATGGCGGAGCTGACGTTTGATCACGGCATAGGTTTGGCGGTGTTTTTGTGCCATATCTTCTGCAAATTTAAACACCTCATGACTTAATGCTTCGATCGGTTCAATTTGGTGAACGATTTGGGATTGTAGACATTCAGTGCCTGTCATGGTTTTGCCTGTCAAAGACATTTCCCAAATTGCATGTTGATTAGGAAGTAGTTGCACAATTTCAGCAATGATATCTGTAAAAGGAATGCCCAGATGGACTTCTGGAAAGCAAAAACGTCCTCGATCTGATCGCATAAATCGGAAGTCACAAGCAGACGCGAGAATTGCACCGCCTGCATAAGCATTACCACCTATTTCAGCAATTACAGGTAAGTTGAGTAATGCTAAACGGAGCAACATATTTTCAAGTTGCAGGGTAAAGGCTTTTTTACCTTCCAATGATTGTTGCATTAACCAAGCAAGGTCTAAGCCGTTACAAAAGGTTTTAGGATGCTCACTTCGAATAATTAAACAGGCATTATTTTTATCACTTTCAATTTCATCAAAAATAGCAAAATATTCTTCTAATACCGCTTTATTTAAAGCATTTTCCTGATTGCTATTCGTCAAATTCAGCACATAGGTCGATTGCTGTTTATCGAGTGTCATGGTTGCCATTTCAGCAATTCCTCATTGTTTTAGTCATCAATCTTGAGGTTATTATTTCGAAGAAAGTGCTCGCTCAATAGGGGAGACTATGCCATATTAATGATCATTTTAGGACATAGGATGTGTCATGCGTGATCCTTTTGGATTGTTTCAAGAAACCATCTCTGTTTCTTATGCCCATGTATTATTAGAAATCGTCTATGAATATGGTATCGATGCACACATCGTTTTGCATGGAACTGGATTGATCCCGACTGAAATGCAACAAGCCGATGCCAAGATGAGTGCGCATCAATGGTCAAAATTAGTGGTGAATGCGTTACGATTGACGGGGAATCCGCGCCTCGGGATTGAATATGGGTTTAGGTTACGTCCAACTTCGCATGGGGCTTTAGGTTTTGCATTTCTCAGTTGTGCGGATGTTGAAACGGCATTAAGCCTTTGTCAGCAGTATTTTTGTACTCGAATTCAAAATTTTACCCCTGAATGGCATATAGATGAAACGTTTATCTATGTTTATCTAGATGATGTTCATCCAGTGAAATTAGGTGATGCAGAACAATCTGATCGGTTAAGACACTTTTTGATCGAGAGCTTATTATTTGGAGCAATTCATTTTCTTACCTTATTTTCTGAGAAAATTTCAGAAAGTTGTGAGGTTTTTGTGGATTGGGCAGATGCTCAGAATTATGAAAAAATTGATTTATCTCAGATAAAGATTCATTTTAATCAAGCACGTAATGGTTTTCGATTTTCTAAAAAATATTTACATTGTAAGAATTCGAATGCAGATCAAGTCGCGTTCCAGCAGGCTATTTTGTATTGTGAAAATGACAAGCTTAAACTCGTAAAAGAAAGTACACGGGACTTACAAAAAAGTATTCGTTCAGAGTTGTTATATCATTCTAGTCACGGTTATCCCTCACTTCAATTGATTGCGCAACGTTTAAATATGTCAGAACGAACTATTAAGCGGCATTTGCAAGCACAGGGCACTACATTTTTGCAAATCTTGGCTGAGGTTCGTTTTAATCAAGCGAAGAAATTACTGCAACAACAGCAATATAGTATTCAGGATATTGCTGGCTTGGTAGGGTATGAAGAAGCCACCAATTTTATTCGTGCATTTAAAAAGACCTTTGGGGAAACACCAAGTCAGTATCGCAAGAATAATCTATCCAAACTGAATTAATTGGGTATTTGACGTTGAATCGTTGTAATGAATAACTCTAGCGAATGCTGAATTTGCTCTGTCCATTCAAAAGAACAATTCATACGAATAAAATGTTGATGTGAGGGCAATACATTAAATAAGGGACTTGGCGCAACACCAATATGATGCTGAATCAGTTGCTCATAGATTTGCATACTACTGACTTTGTCAGGGAGTTGAATCCAGAGAAAATAACCATTTGGATAGTTATACACCTTACAGTCTTTCGGTAGATGTTGTTTGAGATATTGAAAGAATTGCTTTTTATTCTTTTCTAAGGCACGTCGCAGAGTTCTTAAATGCTTTTCATAATGATGATGAGAGAGGAACTCCACCAGCGCATTTTGAATCAGCGCATTGGCAGAAATAGTACTCATCAATTGTAAATGTTGAATATGTTCAGAGAATTTACCTGCATAGACCCAGCCCATACGGAAACTTGAACCTAAGGTTTTAGAAAAAGAAGAGCAGTGTAATACTAGATTTTGTTGGTCAAAATACTTCATTGGCAATGGTTTTTGGCTGCCATAAAACATTTCTTCATAAACATCATCTTCGATTAAATGAATTTGATGTTCATGCAACAATTTAGCGATTTTATATTTGATGTCATCGCTGACAGTAAAACCAATTGGGTTATGTGCATTCAGCATAAACCAACAGACTTTGATTGGATAATTTTTGATGACTTGTTCAAAAGCTTCAATATCAAAGCCATGCTGTGGATGTTCTGGGATGGTGATGACTTTTAAACCCAAACGTTCAGCAGCTTGCCAAGCACCATAAAAAATTGTTTGTTGTAATAAAATATAATCGCCAGGTTGTGTAATCGCTTGTAGTGAAAGATTTAATGCTTCTAGTCCACCTGATGTAATGACAATGTCATCTGCATCGGTTGGAATGCCTTGCATACAATAGCGTTGCGCAATCAGCTTTCTGAGTGCCAAATTACCGGGAGGTAAATTTGAAGTTTGGTCATAACTATGGCGATTACGGGAAAGTTGTCCCATGATCTGAATCAGTTTTGGGGGATACAGCAACTGACTGTCTGGAAAGGCAGAACCTAAGGGGCTGACGTTGGGAGATTGAATTGATTTGAGATATTTAAAAACGAGTGAGTTAATTTCAATTTTCGGATTTAAAGACACCACTGAATAGGCTTGTGGAATCTGAATATGATTTTGCTCAGCCACAAAATAACCTGACTTTTCTTTTGAATAAATCAGCCCTTGTGCTTCCAGTTCTTGGTAAGCATTCATTACGGTAATCAGACTGAAGCCTGATTGTTGTACTTGCTCACGTAAAGAGGGTAACTTGGTGTGTGGCTGCCAAGAACCATTTTCAATAAGCAGTTTCAAGTTATGTGCTAATTGTTCTGATTTATACATAAAATAAAGTAAATCCGTATTGATGGAATAGATCTCATCTAAAAGCTATTCCACCCATTTTTTAATAAGCAAACATCAAGAGTAATCTAAATAGACCTGCAAAGATGGCGAGTGCAAAAAATCCGACTAACCATAAGATTATAAACCATTGGCCTGGATTTAAATGCAGCGATTTTATTTTCATACAAAGCTCCTAGTGATAGCCTTCATCACCAATACGGACTTTATTCCGAAATACTCAGTACGACTTTCTATGCTAAAGTCTTGCGGTGTTTGCATCCAACTGTTAGAGGATACTATCCAAAACATGGAAATACAGGTGCCGATTGCAACCATGAGGGTAGCAAAAAAATGCGCTTTGGGGTTGACCCATCCCCAACCAAAGAGCATGATGCCGAGGAACCCCGCATTATAAATGGGATTTTGACTACATAGCTATTTGCATTCCAGCATAGCAAGAAAACAAGCGAGACCAATCGAGGTGGCAGGAAAGATAATGTGAAATGAAACAGTAAATGCAAACTGTATTCGAGCTAATTCTAAAGCAGTTAGACCAAGATCCATAAATGATCTGTTATATTTTTTTAGCGAAACTCTGTAGCTATTCAGTTGTTTGTACCTGATTCAAAATAGCATCAAGCAACGATGCAGTGTGTTAAATATTGATCAAGCATTGTAAGTCGTTTGAATGACACTAATTCGGACTGAATAGCGTATGACTATGTTTATCACTAAAGAACTTAATGCGTTGACTCAGCTTTTTCAAAGCAAAGTCCCTTCGCAAGCGGTACAACAACAGCTAAGTCTAGAATATGTAAATCTGGAAGCCACTTTATTAAGGGGCAAGGTACTGAGAGATTTTTCTAAGGAGAAGGTCGCTTATATTGCTCAAGCTGAAATAGTGGAAAATGATAATAATCTCGCCTATTTATTTGCACCATTTATGATTGCTAATTTAAATCAGCCTGTGATTTATACCACGCCAGTCTCATCCTCTGTACTTAAGATATTGAATCAATACTATCAAGCTGAGAAAAGTGTCAATCTTAAAATCGAAGATGTCATCCACAGCCTCAAGCTTTATATCGAGCTGGTCGATGATGCAAAAGCAGAGCAAGATTTTCTGTTCCGTTGTTTAGTCAAAGCATTGTGTCGTACGGATATTTTTCATATTTTCTTGGTTACACATTTATCTTTAGATCAGCAACAGATTCAAATCCTAGAAGATTATTTTGATGTAAAAATTGATGTGATTCACGCTGATCGTAGGCCAAGCATGCTCAATGATGAATTGATTGATATGCGTAGGCTGCTATTTAAAAACAAAGATGAAGCACACAAAAGCTTGTGTACTTTGTTTTCCAGTCTTAATGCAAATCTAGTCGCAAAGATTGGTCAGTTTAGTCCGACCCAAGCGGCACATTTAATCGAGGATATGTTCTATTCGGAACATATTTTTGAAAAGTTATCGGTCTATGCCGAATACATGCAAACCCGAATTCAAAATGGCGCTAGTTTTAAGGCTCTATCCACTATGTAAATTGTTATGAATTAAATTTTAGTCTTTCAATGGGAGCAGAACTTATGTCTCAACAGCAATCAAGATTCCCATACCTTGCGGTTGGAATCAGTATTTTATTGGGTTGTTTATTTTTAGTCTTTTTCTTTCTGGCTGTGAGCAACCAACCTGATTATATGCCATCGCAACAGAAGCAAAATGCTGCTCATGTACAATCATCAGCTCAATCGAAGCAATAGCTTATGTTTTTTAATCCTAAGCTTGGTTTTTGTCTTTTACTGGTGATTTTGAGCAATTGCCAGTAAGTTTTTTGTTTTGGGCTTGGTTGTAATTGTTAAAATCAAGAGAGATTTTAACGCTCTAATTGATCGAATCAGACAAATCAAGAATAGAAAAGAAGCATAATTCATGTTAATCCTATCTGTAGCAAATGTTAAAAAATAGCTCAGATGAGGGCAACATGATTGATAACTCAGAACAAACCATTCATAAGCAAGAAAATACTAATTTTGCCAGAATTGAACCCTATATCCAACCCGCAGGTGGATAGGGCGCATTACTGAGAGTCGCTCGAAATCTAAAAAGGCAAGATATTTAAAATAGGACTTACGCACTATCATTTATAGATTCTCTGTGGTAGCAGATGATTTTTATCGAGAATAAAGTCATCAATGAAG
>NZ_JANHGP010000023.1:0-49491 GCF_024494585.1 Acinetobacter sp. 5862 | reverse complement strand
AATAGTAAAATTGGGTTCGGCGATTTGATTTTACTACTTCGCTATTTTTTTAAGCTAAAAGTGTCAACACACCCTAATAAAAATATCTCCATCGAAAATAAAGTATAAAAATTCAAAAACCATTTAATAAAGTATCAATAGAGTTAAAATACATATAGCTTACTTTTAATTTTAAAGAGGAATACAAGAAATAATTTCTTGTATTCCTGTTATAAGATTGGGAGAACCAAGTTGATAATTTCACCCATTTCTTTGGATCTATTAATTTAAGTTTCGACTTTACTTATTTGAGCTTAGCCATTTGGTCGAGTCACAATCGGGAAAATTGAATCTGGACGTTTAAACATTGCAAAGAATTTTCCAATTTTCAGTGGATTACCTTTGACTTTACTGTCTTTAGAAAGCAGGACTTTTACCCCTTCTATTTGACCTGTAATCATTTTTAGATATAAGGGCTTGGTTAAGGTTAATGTAGGGCAATCCAATGCCAAATCTTTACTTTCATCATAACGCTTAAACTGCATGACTGAGTTTTCAACCCATAATGAAAAATGCTCTTTGGTATCCGACAAAACCAGATTGATACACTGGTTTTCATTTTTTAAATTTTCCACATCTAAATTTGTCGCCATAGCTTCAAGAAATCTTTCAGTTGGTGTATGAATCAATAAATCACTCGGATCAGAAGTATTTTGTAGGGGTACATTATTTTGTAGCTCTTGAGCGCCCACCAAAAAGAAATTACGCCAAGTTGAAGCCTCAGCAGCATAGCCCAATTGACGATAAGTATTCGCCAATAAGTCTTTTGCTTGTTGGTTTTGAGGGTTATTCAACACAATATGTTTTAAAATCTCGGCAGCCCATCTATAGTCAGCTTGAGCGTAGGCATCCCGCGCATTTTTCAATGCATTGTTCTCCCCACCTGCTAACTCAATATATTTTTTTGCAACAGCTTTAGGGGGTAATGGATCTAAATTGGAAGGATGGGCATCGAACCATCCCATATAATATTGGTATACTGCTTTTACATTATGTTTTAGGGTTCCATAATAGCCATGAGCATATAGTTTTTGATCAAGTGCCGCTGGAAGCTTAATTTTTTCGGCAATTTCAGCGCCATTAAAACCAGAGTTCATATATCTCACCGTCTGATCATGCGTGAACTTATAAACATCTCGCTGGGTTTTAATAAAATCTTGAATATTGTCATTGCCCCAGACAGGCCAATGATGCTGTGCAATCAATACATCGGATGCTTTGGCATGCTGCATTGCTTGGTCTAGATAGCCCACCCATTTTAAGGCATCACGGACTTTAGCACCCCGAAGGGTATAAAGATTATGCATGGTATGAGATAGAATTTCTGCGCCGTTATAAAGTTTCAATGATGGGATAGAGAACGTTAATTCTGCTGGTGCTTCTGAACCCGGCACGTTATAAAACACAAAATCCAAGCCATCAACCGTCATTTTCTGTTCTGGTTGAGTGATCAGTTGTGTAGGCTCAAGGATGCCCATTTTTCCCACAGCAACAGCCTTACCTAAACCTGTATCCACCAATCCTTCCGCATTTTTAGGTAGAAAAGTTCCATACATATAAGTCGCACGACGTATCATGGCTGAACCTGCCATCACATTTTCACTGGTCGCTTCTTCCATAAAGCCTTTTGGCGCAATAATTGGAGTTTTTCTAGCGTTAATTTCTTCGCTAGAAAGAACGCCTAATGCACCACCAAAATGATCGATATGGCTATGGGTAAAGATAATGGCTGAAATTTTTTGCTCACCTAAATGCTGTCTAGCAAATTTAAGTGCTGCTTCAGCCGTTTCTTTAGAGGTTAATGTATCCACAATAATCCAGCCAGTATCACCCTGAATGATGGTCATATTTGCCAAATCAAAACCACGAATTTGCCAAACTCGATCTGTTACTTTAAATAGCCCAACATTGTTGTTTAATTTTGCTTGTCGCCATAGAGTGGGATTAACGGTATTTGGTGCTTGATCTTGTAAAAAACTAAATGCATCAAAATCCCAGATAACATTGCCTTTCTCACTTTTAATTTGACCTGTTGGCTTGGCAATAAAGCCCTTTTGAGCCTGATTAAACTCAGTCATATCCTCTAAGTTATACTTCGCCTTATATGTATTATTTGATTCAATGACCGCTTTTTCTACTACAGTATTTGCTGCAAAAACAGAAAATGGCAGAATAAGCATCAATGAAACTGTTAAAAACTTAATTTTCATCTTCTTTCCTTTTGATATGTGCTGAATTAGCAGGAGACTTTCACTTGGGATATGCTAGGCAGCTAACCGATAAAAGTTCTCTGCTATTTGATTTGGCGTTTTAAAATCCAAACTCTTTTGAATTCTTCGCTGATTATAAAATAACACAATGTATTTTGTAATATCTGCTTTAGCTTCATCTCTGGTTTTATAGTTGCAATGATGCACTAATTCATTCTTGAGTATGCCCCAGAAACTTTCAATCGGTGCATTATCGTAACAGTCCCCACGTTTGCTCATTGAACCTTGAAAATCACATTTTTCCAGTATCTTTCGATATTCATGGCTGCAATATTGGCTGCCTCTGTCCGAATGAACAATTAAGCCTTTCGTTGGTTTTTGATTACGAATCGCCATAGTCAGTGCATTGCAAACAAGTTGTGCGGTCATACGCTCATTTAAGCTATAGCCAACCACTTGTTTCGTGTACAGGTCTTTTACTGCTGCCAAGTATAACCAACCTTCAGCAGTCCAAATGTATGTAATATCGCTTGACCATGCAAGATTGGGCTTAGTCATTGAAAACTGTTGCTCTAGTAAATTTGCGTAGATCGCTCGATTATGATCACTCTTCGTAGTTCTTTTGAAACGCTTATGACGCTTACAATACAGCTGGTTGAGCTTTTTTATTTGACGTACAGCATACGTACTGATTTTGATACCTTGCGCTTGTAAATGCTTAGTTAATCGAATATAGCCATAGCTTTGTTTAGTTTCCTCATGAGCTATTTTGACCAAAATTGTCTGTTGATTTCGCTGAACCAATCTTTTATTCATGCCTCGTTTTAGCCAATCATAAAATCGTGACACTGAAACGTGAAGTAATCTAGCCATAAAGCTAATCGGGAATAAATGTCTTTGCTGTTTCATATAGGCGTACCTTACTGACTTTCTTTCGCAAAGTACGCTGCTGCCTTTTTTAGAAATTCACGTTCCATTTCAGCTGTTTTGAGCTGTTGTTTGAGCTTTTTATTTTCTTCGAGTAAGGCATTTAGATCAGGTGAATATTGTTTAGTGCCTGCTAAGGTGCCAGTCTTTGCTTTATTATTCCAATTTGAAAGAGTTTGCATTGAAATGCCAAGTTGTCTGGCTGTTTCCGATACATTGCCTTGATTGGCTTCAATCAATTTTATTGCTTCAACTTTAAATTCTGCGGTGTAAGTCTTCTGTTTCTTGCTCATGGTAAACTCCTGATGAGTGTCTATAGTTTACCAAGTTAAAACCTCCTGTTTTCTCAGCACACATCAGTTATGTAGTGAATGTTAAGAAACTCTGTGAGATGCAGTACGGTTGAACGTCTTAAATACTTTACGACTGAAAATCGTAAACCTCGTTCACCTTCAATGAGTCGAGTTGTGCCAATGCAATTCGGAGATGATGAAGCCTCAAAGTGTGTTGTGATGCATGCCGTTAATCATGTAATAAGTCAGCACAAAGATGAACTTATTAAACTTGTCTACAAATGAGTTAAATTAACTCGCATCAATAAAGATCAACTTCAAATATTCACCACCACAAAACAACCTAAACATTTCAAATACTTACAACCTAAAATCCATCGACTAAATTTCTTAAAAATAGAGTGCGGCTAACCAAAAAATAAGGTAAATCATGTCAAGGACATCCAGTTCTAATCCGATAAAGGATAGCTTCGATAAACAACCATAAATTATATTTGAGATAAATACCGAAATTGGAGAGAATCGATTTCAACTTAGACAATTTTTGATCTTTGAGAATTGTACGAGGTATAGCGTGGAGTGAATCTAGTTTGTCAATTGAATTCTAATTTCTCGCTATTTTTTGCAGAGTATTTGCAAACAGACCCTACTGAATTTGGATGTGATTTCAAATAAGCACTCATGTTATATATGAGCACTTATCTTATTAAGAACACTGATTTCAGACTCTAGCTTCTTAAGCTGTTGTTCACTATTTTTTTTAAATACAATAAGAGTATCTCTTAACAGTGGAAATTCTTTTATATATTGATCAAAAAACTGAATTTCTAACTGTGTCTTCTCCATCGTTACTTTCAAAATGTTGAGCTTTTTCTCAAATTCAATTTGAAAATCAAATTTTATACCCTTATTCAATAAATATGCGTTAAGTTCTGACGTTGTATAATTTGATGAATATTCATAACTTTGATTTTTACGACGAATAATTGTAATCAAATTAATTTTAGCTAAGCTTCTGATTATATTATAGGTTCTCTGGTAACCGTGATAGCCACAAAATTCAGGATACTCACTCGTAAAACCATCAAATATTGTTTTAAACTCACTATTTAAAAAATTGTGACTTGATAAAAACTTGATTAAACAATAATTAAGTTTATGATTTTTAGGCATAAAAAACTCAGCGTCTTACTTACAAATAAAATATCCCATTTTGGTATATTTATTGAAATAGTACACCATTTTGAGCTATGAGCTCAATACACGATCCTAGGTATAGGAAAATTATTACAGAATTGATTAAACTGCGTGAATATAAAAATATGACGCAGGTACAACTAGCCTTGTCCTTAAACAAGCCACAGTCCTATATTGCTAAAGTTGAAAACTGTGAGAGAAGATTAGACTTTATTGAGCTACATGATTGGTTAATGCATTTAGATGAAAATATTACAACTTTTCTAACTCATAAATTATAGATTTTTTACATAGTAATGTACGGGAAGTTATAATTACATGAGGCATTGTTACATAAAATTCTAAAGATAGAGGGCTTTATTGCACAAAGGTTTGAAAAATAGAGCTCCCCTAATTGAGCTAAAATTCAAGTGACAACTTGGGTATGAGGTCGGCCTAATTCTGTAAATTTATTTAGCACGGCTATACGTGCATGGATTTCATTGACTTGACTAGGAAAACTCCTTGCTGTTAATTTATCGCCTAATAATTTGATGCAATGCATTTTGGTTTCCACTACACTTCGACGATGATAACCAGACCATTTTTTCCAAAGAGATCTACCTAGTCGTTTGACTGTTTTTAATAATTCATTCCTCTCTAAAGATCTCAATTTCTTATCTTTCCAAGGCTTTGCATTCTTCCTAGGTGGAATGACTGCATGTGCATCTCGATCTAAAATGACTTGTCGGCAGTGCTTTGTGTCATAAGCACCATCTGTATAGACTGAATCAATTCGTTCATCAGGTGGGATTTGATCAAGTAAATCTTCGAGTACTTGTGAATCACTGACATTATTTGTGGTAAGTTGTACTGCACGTATTTGAAGGGTTTCAGCATCTATAGCAATATGGAGCTTACGCCATTGGCGACGATATTCAGATCCATGTTTCTTGCGTTTCCATTCACCTTCACCTAGAAATTTCAAGCCTGTAGAGTCCACGAGTAGATGCAGTCCATCGCTACTTTTTTGGTAGCTAATTGTAATATCAATATGTTTTTGTCTTCTACAAAGCGTGGTGTAATCTGGCGCTGTCCAATGTCATCCGCAAAGTTTAATCAGACTTTGCACAAAGCCAGTGACCATACGTAAAGACAGGCGGAATAAGGATTTAATCATTAAGCAGCATTGGATGGCTACGTCGGAGTAGGTTTGATTTCGTCCTTGTTTGCCTTTTGATGGAGCATACCATTGCGTAGCAGGATCAAACCAAATGGAAATATTTCCACGATTAATGAGTGCTCGGTTATATGAAGACCAATTGGTTGTACGATAAATTTTAGGTGTAGGCTTCTTCATTTGAAAATTATATTGTGGAATCAGCCTTTAGACATAGGTTTGTGCAACAAAGTCAAGATAGAGCATTTCTTGGTTACTCAAGTTTAAGTGACAACTTGGCTATGAGATTCAATTTTTTGAATTAAAGGATGGCTAAAAGCATTAACTATATCTATAATTAATTTTCTAGGAAAAACTTATTTAATTACACTTAGATGAGTAGTTGGTTCTAATTAACCGTTCTAGAATATACTTGGGCTTACCAAATGTGCAAAATAAATAATGCACAGTTATAATTTGATGGTAAAACCCTTATTGGAAAGCATATTGTGCAAAAATTCAGGGGCATAAATACTCATTTATATGCCAATCATTTTGAGCAAGCACAATTGCAGCTTACGCGTGAGCCGCTACCGTTGTGTCAATTAAAACTCAATCCTGAGATCACTGATATTTTTGACTTCAAATTTGAGGATATTGAAATTATTGGCTATGAGTCACACCCTGCTATTAAAGCACCCGTCGCAGTTTAAATCGATCAGAGAGAATATAAAATGGCATGGCAAGGTATAGAAGTTGTCCACGTAGTCGCAATGGATAAAAACAACTGTATTGGCAAGGGCAATGCTTTACCGTGGCATATCTCAGCTGATCTTAAACACTTTAAAGCAATTACCCAAGGCGGTGTTGTCCTGATGGGGCGTAAAACCTTAGAGTCAATGGGACGCGCACTTCCAAATCGTGTGAATTGGGTCATCACGCGTGATGTTGAATGGCAATTTGAGGGCGTTAAAGTAGCACATAGCATTGAAGATGCTTTGACACATGCACTTACAGACGTACAACACGCTGAAAAAGCATCTTTATTTATTATTGGGGGTGGAGAGATTTTTACTCAAACCCTCGCAATTGCTGATCGTCTTGAATTAACCCATGTTGATCTAGATGTACAAGGTGATGCACATTACCCAAAAATCTCTGAAGATTTTCGCAAAATAAACTCAGAACAACACATTGATGAAAAATCAAATATTGCTTTCGAGTTTGCGACCTACCAAAAATAAAAAATGGATCGCGCGTCATCATGCATAATATTGGATCACGTGAGTTTTTACTGGCGCTAGGCATTGGGCTATTACACAGTTTTTTTGCCTTATTTGTGATCCTCTCAAGTATCTGGTTATGTCTGGCATTCTGGATTCAACATCCTTTTGGAACAATCTTCAGTCGAATCACTATCATTTTTTGGGCACTGTTTGCGCTCAGCTTGCTTAGTGTTTATGTCAGTGGGCATATTTTTACTCGCCGCACTGATATTTTAATTTACTGTGTTGCCTTCGCCTGTTCACTGGTCTGGTATTTTTCATTAGAGGCTCGCCAAGATCGTGACTGGAACCCTGAAGTCGCTGAGCAGCTTACTTACCAAAAGCAAGGCAATCTAGTACAGCTGCATAATGTGCGTAATTTTAATTGGCATAAAGACGGCACTTATGACATTCGCTGGGAAAATCGTACAATTGACCTAGATAAAATTACAGGCGTCAATGTCATCACATCCTATTGGATGGGACCTCAAATCGCGCATACGTTAGTGAGTTTCGATTTCTCAGATCAAAAACCTTTGGTTTTTTCTATCGAGATTCGCAAAGAAAAAGGAGAAGAATTTTCCGCGATTGGTGGATTCTTCCGTAAATATGAACTCAGTTTAGTGGCTTCTGATGAAAAAGATCTGATTTATACGCGAAGTAATATTCGTCATGAACAAGTTTATTTATTTCCAATAACAATGCCTCAGACTGAACGTAAAGCGCTATTTATCGAATATCTACATAAAGCAGATGAGTTACGTGCTGAAGCAAAATGGTACAACACGCTTACCAGTAACTGTACAACGCTCATTTTTGATATGGTCCAAGCGATCAACCCACAAACTTTACCTAAAGATTATCGTTTACTGGCTTCAGGCTATTTGCCCAATTATCTTTTTGATCTACAAGCACTTAATCAAAATTATAGTATGAAAGAATGGTATCAATTGGCATGGATCAATACACGTGCTGAAAAATATGAACAACAACCAGATCAATCCAGTGAATATTTTTCGAAAATCATTCGACATGGATTACCAAAAGCAAATTAGTCCATTTCGCTTTTTAACAAAACAATACTCAATCTCCTTCTATAGTCCATCTTGATTGATTTAAATCAATCAAGATATATGCATTCACTTGATGATCGCGAATCCACAATCATCCTCGCAAATTATTGCAAGATCGTGGATAGAAATGCCACATCATGAATACATAGGAAAAATATGCTCAGGCTTAGGTGAATTTTTATGAAATTTATAAGGGATACTGAATCAGTTATTTGATTTTTTGACATAAAAAGCTAAATCCCTGATTGATGATGGGCTTTTACTTTTCATTGACTTCGTATACTTTATGAGTATTCTTAGAATTAAAAATTGGGAAAATTTATGCAACAAGCATTATTCGGTGGAGGTTGCTTTTGGTGTGTAGAAGCTGTTTTTCTACAACTTAAAGGCGTCGAAAAAGTTGTGAGTGGGTATGCAGGTGGTATCGTTCACAATCCAAGTTATGATCAAGTTTGCCAAGGTAATACTCAACATGCAGAAGTTGTATTGATTGACTTTGATGAACAGCAAATCAATTATACTCAACTCCTAAATGTTTTCTTTACCACCCATGATCCAACTACTTTAAATCGTCAAGGTAATGATGTTGGCACCCAATACCGTTCTGTTGTCTATTATTTTAATGATGAACAAAAGCAGCAAGCGGAGAAAATTATTCACGATTTAGAAAATGGTGGTCTCAATATCGTAACTGAACTTAGCCCAGCACCAACATTTTACCCTGCTGAAGAATACCATCAAAATTTTTATGCCCGTAATCCATCACAAGGTTACTGCAATTTTAGCATTCCACCAAAACTGTCAAAATTGCGTTCAAAATATCTCGAACTACTCAAAACAGAGTAAGCATAAAAAAGCAACTCACTGAGTTGCTTTTTTTATGAAACAAATTTTAGTTTTCACTCACAAATGCAATATCACTCAACCCTGCTTCACTCGCCCGTGACATGACTTGCGCTACTGTATCGTATTTTGATTCTTTATCAGCACGTAACTGTACTGTCGGTTTTGCTTCTGCTTTTGCTGCTTCTTGGAAACGCGTCTGTAACTCATCCAAACTAATAATTTGAGCATCCCATGCCACTTCACCTTTTTCATTAATACTGATGGTGATTGCTTTTGGTGGTGGGTCTACAATGTCAGCGGTTGTTTTTGGTAAAGCTAATGGAATTGATGGGTTAGCAACCGTTGCTGTGACTAAAAAGATAATCATCAATACCAACATAATGTCGATCAGAGGAATGAGATTCATCTCATTCATGCCACTGTCGTGGTCTTCACCCAATTGAAAGCCCATCTTAAGCTTGACCTCCAACTAAACTTTGTTGAGTCGCTTTAGTTTCTGTCTTTGCAGGTGTTTCTTGCTGCAACATCGTATCGATTAACAAGCTATGTGCTTGATCTTGTAAATCATGTGCTAAACCACGATTGAAACGTACACAAATGTTGTAAGCCAATACCGCAGGAATCGCCACAGATAAACCCAAGCCAGTCATGATCAATGCTTCACCAACAGGAGTTGCAACTTGGGCTAAACCCGCCTGACCGCTCGTACCTACAGCGACAAGTGCATGGAAAATACCCCAAACAGTCCCAAACAAACCCACAAATGGCGCAAGCGAAGCAATTGTTCCAAGAACAGATACACCTTTTTCTGCCTGTGACTTTTCAGCAGAAATCTGGCGAAGCAATGCCTGTTCCGCAACCGCCTTACGCTGTTCAAAGGTTAAAGGCTGTAGTTTAGACTTCAACGTGGCCAAGGCCTGGGCAAGCTGGGCATAGGCCTGTTGCTTCAACTGGCGTGTTCCTAATAGACGTAGAATAAAGATCGTCCACGTTGCAATCGACATTGCTAAAAGGATGAAATACAGGGTTTTACTCACTGCATCTGCATGTTGCCAATAAACTGAAAAGTTCATATACGAACTCCTGATTTAATCTGTCACTAGGACGCAAATTTATTAAGGATTAAATTCAAACGGTTGCTCTGTTTTGATTGGATAAGCAATACCATTTTCCATATACGGTTTAAACTTTGAACTTCTAACAGCGCGTAAAGCCTTTTCATCAAGACTCGGTAAACCACTACTACGAGTAATTCGAGCATTGGTTACTTTACCTTTTTCATCTGCCTCGATATAGATCGTAATTAAGCGTGTCTGATTTTCTAAATCTTTCGGAGTAAATGATACTCTTGGAGATCTACTCCATTGAATACCTGTCCCCCCTATAGAAACTCGTTTTGGCGATGGATCGGCTGGCGGTGCTGCGAGTTTAGGCGCTTCGACAACAGGCTGAGGTTTCTCAATCACTTTTTCTGTGACAGTCGTGTTCACCACAACCGACTCAACCTTTGGCTCAACTTTTTCAACCACAGGTTTCGGTGCCTCGGCTTTTTTAACCTGCTGAATTTTTTCTATTTTTTTAGGTGGTGGTAATGCCTTTTCAACCACCTTGACCTGTTTCACTTCTTTTTTAGGTTCTGGTGGTTTGGGCTTTTCTTTCGGCTTAGGTGGTTCTGGTTTAGGTGGTTCCGTAATTTTAACAAACTTAACCTTGAGTGGCTTTTTCTCAATTGGTTTTAACTCAATTGGCTTCATGTGGCTAACTGCCCACAGAACTCCTGCATGTCCAATCACAACCGCAACAAGTGCAGTGATGATCTTCTTTTTCATCGAGTGTGGCATATTCAATATCGCAGGAGATTGACTCATAAGAATCTAAGTACCTAATAGATGGTGAAATCCTTACAAAGTGAAAAACGATTTCAGTCATCGGATAGAACAATTAAAGTGGCATAATAATAAATGAGAAGTGTTTTCATTTGCAACTATTTTTTTGTGAATCATGCTCAACAAATTGATAAATATACACTTAATAAAATAAAATGTTATAACATAACAATTTTAATATAAAAAAAGCATGCGAACCAACATGCTTTTAGAAAATTTAGTTTTAGTTAGAAAACAACTGTTTTATTACCATCTACAATAATACGATCTTCCAAATGCCATTTTACAGCGCGAGCCAATACATTACGCTCAACGTCTTCGCCTAACTCACGTAACTGTTCTACATTGTAATCGTGGCTAACACGTTCAACATCTTGTTCAATAATTGGACCTTGATCGAGATCAGCGGTCACGTAATGTGCTGTTGCACCAATCAACTTCACCCCTTTCTCATACGCTTGCTTATAAGGATTTGCACCTACGAAAGCAGGTAAGAATGAATGATGAATATTGATAATCTTCATTTCCCACTTGGCAACAAAGTCTTCACTCAAAATCTGCATATAACGCGCCAAGATCAATAGATCATTGCCCTGCATCATTTCATCAATTTGCGCATAAGCTTCGACTTTATTGTCTTTATTGACTGGTATTACATGGAATGGGATACCAAAGTTTTCAACCGATTCACGCAAATCTGGATGGTTTGAGATGACTTGGGTAATTTCACATGGCAATGAGCCACGTGCATGGCGCCATAACAATTCCAATAAAGCATGGTCCACTTTAGAAACCAGAATACCCACTTTCTTTAGTTCACCTACAAAAGTGAGTTTCCACTGCATTTCATAACGTTCAGCAACGTTGGCAGCAAAGGTTTGCATTAATGCTTCTTTACGAGATTGCAAATGATCAAGTTCAAACTCAACACGCATGAAATAACGTCCGCCTTGAGCTTCTGTAGCATACTGATCAAGTGCGGTAATATTTGCTCCCTGATGATACAAAAAGCTCGATACGGCTTGCACGATTCCCGGCTTGTCTTCGCAAGTAATCAATAATCGTGCAGTGTGGGCGGTCGTCGTGTTCATGTGGTTAATATCACTTATTGGAATCAAAATTAAAAATCAAGCCGAGCATTCTAGCTCTTTTTTGCTTATGACTAAATACCTACTTATTCATCATCATCATTTTTAAGATTAGATAAACTAGCAAATAAGTCTGACGGCCCCAAAGATTTCAATAATTGTTCATACGTTTGACGACTTTCGCCCATTAAATAAGGACCTTCTAAAAATACCATTTGTCGTAAAGCTTGCCATACCCATTTTTCTTCCAAATGGTTATTGTCACTGATATGACCAGACATATACAAAAAGTTAGTCCAGTTGGTCAGTACAATCCACAAGTTGATAATCAAAGCTTCAATTTCTGAATCAGTCATCTTCATCAAACCGGCATCCACAAAGGCACGATAAATTTTTTGCCCTTGCTGCATCACCTGTCCTGCAAAACGAGGATAGATTTTTCTGAAGTCTTCATTATTTTCAACAAGATGATAGACATCACGGTGAATAAAGCGATAAGCCCACAACTGATTACTCAAAACTTGGAAATAACTAATTTTATCATTGGCATTTAAAGGTCGATCCGTTGGCAAGGCCAACATCTCCAAGGTTTCAGCCTGATATTGCTGTGCTAATTCTTTAATAATTTCCTGTTTATTACGGAAGTGATAGTACAGGTTGCCAGGGCTGATCCCAAGTTCAGCCGCAATGTGGTTAGTTGTGACCGAACGCTCGCCACGCTCATTAAACAACTGCAAACTGATTTGCAAAATTCGATCTTTGGTTTTGTTCGGTTTAGCATGCGACATTGATTTTAACCATCTATAATATTATCAATAGGTTATAAAACAAACCTATAAAGCGACTTGACACTTTAGAGTATTTACTCTAAAAATTAAAAAATAATAAGCTTTCTTTTGGTCCACTCCTATGAACAGTCAAACAAAAACAACCGCGATGACACCTCGTGTCGATGTGCAACGGTTACATGATTTGCTTGAGCAGCAGCAAGCAGCCTACCAACGCCATCCTGTACCAAGCGCAAAAGAACGTATTGAACGCTTAGCCCGACTTAAAAACATCTTGGTAAAATATCAAGATCAATTTGCGAACGCAATCAGTCAGGATTATGGCAACCGTGCCATTATGGAAACCAAGATTGGTGAAGTTCTTACCTGTTTAGAGCATATCAAGTACTATAGCAAGAACCTGACTGAATGGATGCAGCCCTCTAAGCGCCATATCAGCATGTTACACCAACCTGCAAAAGGCTGGGTACAGTATCAGCCATTGGGCGTGATCGGCATTATTGCACCGTGGAACTATCCACTGCTGCTTTCAGTTGGCCCACTGATCTGTGCATTGGCTGCGGGCAACCATGCCATGATCAAGATTTCAAGTGCATCATCAAACTTCGGTTATATGCTTGAAAATGCCCTTTCTGAAGCATTCCCACAGGAATTGGTGACCGTGGTCAATGGTGGTGGTGCCATTTCGGATGCGTTCAGCCATCTGCCTTTCGACAAAATGATTTTTACAGGTTCAACCTCTGTCGGCAAAACCGTGATGGCAGCAGCATCACAGAACTTAGTCCCTGTAATTTTAGAGCTAGGTGGAAAATCGCCTGCTCTTGTACATTCGGCAATGAATATTCGTGATGTGGCACAACGTATTGCGGTAGGTAAACTTTGGAATGCAGGTCAAACTTGCGTTGCACCTGATTACATGTTCCTACCTAAAGGCAAAACGGCAGAATTCACCAAGCACTATAACGACTTTGTGAATACGATGTACCCAACGCTACGTGACAATAAAGATTACACCTCAATTGTGAATGACAAACAATACAATCGTCTGCAAGGCTATTTAGAAGATGCACGTGATCAAGGTGCGACGATCGTCGAGTTAAACAACAAGAAAGAATCTTTAACTGAAGTTCGTAAAATTGCACCAACGTTACTCACAGGTGTAACCACAGAAATGGAAATTATGAAGAATGAGATCTTTGGTCCAATTCTTCCTATTCTAGAATATGAACATATTGAAGATGCACTTCAATTTATCAATAGTCGACCACGTCCACTCGCATTCTACTATTTTGATATTGATATGGCTCGTGCGGATTATGTTGCAGGACGTACTCATTCTGGACATTTTGGTATTAACCAAACCCTCACTCATGTAGCACAAGATGATCTACCATTTGGTGGTATAGGTGCATCGGGTATGGGCAAATATCATGGTAAAGAAGGCTTCTTCAGCTTCTCTAACGAACGTTCAGTGATGTCTAACCCTGTTAACCCTAAACTTTATAGTTTAAAATTCATTCTGCCGCCGTACAACAAACCAACGCATAAACTGCTTTTGAAAACACTATTCCGTTAAGCTGATCAAGGCATGATCTATCACACTAGATCATGTCCTGTTTTTACCAAATTCGCTTGTCTTTTAATCGTATTTTTGGTATAAAACGCCCCTTGAATGATTTCATCCGTTTACTTGAATGGCTAGTTGCACGAAACGGTGCTATATAAACTAGCAATGGAGTTCACCATGTCTAAGGTTTGCCAAGTTACCGGCAAGCGTCCTATCGTTGGTAACAACGTATCGCACGCAAACAACAAAACCAAACGCCGGTTCGAGCCGAACCTGCACCACCACCGTTTTTGGTTAGAAAGCGAAAAGCGTTTTGTACGTCTTCGTTTAACCACTAAAGGTATGCGTATTATTGATAAATTGGGTATTGAGAAAGTTGTTGCTGATCTCCGTGCTCAAGGTCAAAAGATCTAAGGAGTCTGAACAATGCGTGATAAAATCCGCCTCGTTTCTACAGCTGGTACAGGTTATTTTTATACCACTACTAAGAACAAACGTACTATGCCGGAAAAAATGGAAATCAAAAAATTTGATCCAAAAATCCGTCAACACGTAATCTTCAAAGAAGCTAAAATTAAATAATTTTAGTTTTCTTAAAAAAACGACTTCAACTGAAGTCGTTTTTTTTTGCTAAAAAAATGTTTTAGCTAAAATAAAATGAATCACTATTTCATAATTTTTTTTGATAAATAAAAAAATTGTCATCAACAAATCCGATTTTACTTGTTACAATTTATTCGCTGTTTTCTTGGCATGTTTTATGCTGAATTATTTGTACCTTAACCGCAATGATTAAGGAGTTTCGATGCCTCATGATGTTGATTTAATTATATTACTTGCTGTTGGTTTTGGTATGGCCCTTATTTTTGGCTATATCGCAGCACGTTTACGTCTACCACCATTAATTGGTTATTTGGTAGCAGGTATTATTATAAGCCCTAACACCCCAGGTATCGTGGCAGATATACATCTCGCCAATCAACTTGCCGAACTCGGGGTAATGTTCTTAATGTTTGGCGTAGGGATGCATTTTTCCCTCAATGATTTATTACTTGTTCGTCGTATCGCCCTGCCCGGTGCGATTTTACAAATCGCTGTAGCAACACTCTTAGGTGCCGCTGTATCTATGTTTTGGGGCTGGAGTTTTGGTTCTGCACTGATTTTTGGTTTAAGTTTATCGTGTGCAAGTACCGTAGTATTACTCAAAGCACTGAGTGATCGTGGTTTACTCGATTCTGTCAATGGCAAAATTGCAGTGGGTTGGCTTTTGGTTGAAGATCTTGTTATGGTCTTGGTCTTAGTTTTATTACCTGCAATAGCTGTTCTACTTGGTGGACACCCATTAGCTGGAACGGATACCTCTCAAAATATTTGGATCACCATCGGCCTAACATTACTGAAAGTAACAGGTTTTATCGCCTTCATGCTGATTATTGGGAAGCGCTTAATCCCGAAAATTATGCAATTGGTTGCTCGTTTAGGTTCTCGTGAATTATTTACACTTACCGTCGTTGCTGCTGCCGTTTCGATTGCTTATGGTTCTTATGCGATCTTTGGTGTCTCAATGGCATTAGGTGCTTTCTTTGCCGGCATGGTCGTAAAAGAATCCGATTTCAGCCATAGAGCAGAAGAAGAGACGCTTTCATTGCGTGAAATCTTTGCGATCTTATTTTTTGTTTCAGTGGGAATGTTATTCGACCCAAAAATTTTAATTGAACAACCTTTACATATTTTAGCTGTCGTTGCCATTATCATGATTGGTAAGACTTTAGCAGCAATGGCTTTAGTTTTATTCTTCCGCTACCCAATTAACACAGCTCTCACTGTAGGCGCTAGTTTGGCACAAATTGGGGAGTTTTCATTCATTTTAGCAACATTGGGCTTGTCACTCGGTCTACTCACCCCAGATGCACAAAACTTGATTCTTGCTGGTGCGTTATTTTCAATAACTTTAAATTCATTTGTATTTTCAGCGATTGAACCCGCTCAACGCTGGATACGAGAACGCTCACATTTAGCTCGCTTATTAGAACGCAGTGGCGACCCGCTTGCCATGCTTCCAGATGAAGTTGATCAAGCTTATTTACGTGATCAGGTGGTGATCATTGGCTATGGTGGCGTAGGACGCCGCATTAGTGAAAACCTGATGCAACAGAATATCAAGGTCGTGATTGCTGAAGAAAATCGTGAGATTGTTGAAAAACTGCGTGCCCAAGGAATGGCTGCCGTAAGCGGTGAAGCGACTGAACCTTATGTACTCATACAAGCCCATATTCAGCATGCACGCTTATTGGTTATTTCCCCTATGGATATTTTAGATATTCATCGTATTGTCGATATTGCAAAGCAATTGAATCCTGAGATTCAGGTCTTGATCTGTGCTGAAAGCAAGGAAGAGGCTGCTGTTATTCGCGATGAAAATATTGGTGAAGTTTTCTATGCGAAAGAAGAAATGGCGAAGAATATGAGCCATCATATCCTGAACCAAATTGAGCTTGCTCATCAAAGTACGTTACATTAACAATCTATTTTCAAATTAAAGCATCTAATACCAATTATTCAGATAGTTGGTATTTTTTATCTTTTAAATTTCAGTCTTATGATTTAAAGCTAACATCCAAATACTTAATAACATTTAACCCTCGTATTTGCTCAATGCTTTTGAAAGCTGACGAAGTGTTTTGATTTGTTTTCCATAACGGCGACAAGAACGACAAGCAAATAAATGTAATTGTAGATTGCTCTGCTCTATAAACTGAAGTGGTCTATCCTGTTTCTCGGAAATTAATTGTGTTGCTTGTCGGCAAGTTAGCATGCGCAATCCCCCTTAAGTAACCATTTATTTTCTAGACATTCACGTAATCTAGTTCGGCTTCTATACACCAAGACATTAAAATTTGAGACAGTAATCTCAAAACACGAACTTAAACCCAATTAACTCTTATTAAATAGATGAAAATAGAGACTACGCCCACTGTAGACACAATGAACAGAATTAAAGTCATTCCAATGAGTTAACACCTGAACGATGCTAAATAGCATTTAAAGAAAACCCCAACGGGTGGGCAGCATCAATACCGTCCGAAATGTATAGATTAAATATTTGTGGTAGTATTGCGCGCAATTGGAAATCTCTTAATCAAGCTAGAAGAGTTTCGTTGTTTGATGCTCACGCTCAATGTATCCAAATATTTAGTCATAGCATCTGTTCGATCAGATCAATCGGTTGCGCTTTGCCTAAAAATGTTTGGACATACATCAGTGATGAATTGTTACTTTAAGTTTATTTCCCACTATTTGTCATAAATAGTCTATTTTCTAATCCGCTCAATCATTTTATTAGGTTGTTTAACACTGAATAAAGGCATGATTTTTTATGAATATTGAAAAAACTCAGACACCACGAATCAGTGTTGCACCCATGATGGATTGGACAATAAATTTAAAATATATATTAAATATCAATAATTTATAAAAATATTAAAATTCCATGGCGTAAAATTGGTGTAAGTTTAATCTTTTGTATCAAAACTTAATCCCTCAACATTCTCACTCCCAAACAATGATTGACGATCTAACGCTCCAGAACCAAATCAGGGATCTGGCTTTAGCGAGTCGGAGCGAACCGACCGATGGTTGGCGTACCGAAGAGCTTGACCCTAAGTTGTGGAACGGTTGGCGTAAAATGATTCAGGGGGACCGGCTAGAAATCGCTGAATACGATCTGACGGCTAAGGTTAGCCAAGGGGACTCTCCTAGTGACAAGCCCGGAGTGGTTGAAGGTCTAAAACAAAGAATAAGGGCTTACAACTTTAGTAAACAAAGGACGTCATCAATAGCAGTGATATAAAAAGTTATCTTTGCCGCCCCGATAAGGCTTTACGGGGCGACTAAGTCTCACCCAACCGACAATTCCGATAGTTTCAGAATAAGCTTTGAGTTTTCTAAGATTGGAATTACTACACCACAGCACGTACTCGAGATACTACAAATAGCTTTTTGGTAGGACCGATACCGAATAAATATCCATAATACATCAGGAGAAACTTTTTTTAATTTTCTGTAACCGGTCATAAATCAGTGGCGGATAATTTGCATGATATTCACCACACTCTGGGCAATGCTCTTGTTTTAGGTACGCTTGATTGTCGAGATCTTGATAAGGAAAAACGCTGAAGAGAAGTTCGTGCTGCATAAGCGTTTTATAAAAACTCTTATGATAAGGTGCAATCTCGCTGTCTTTGATTTTGTCGAAATATAGGTCAACGCTGTTCAAAATGCTCATAATTTCTTTAACCCCGTCGAACCTTAAAATGTCGTCATCTTTGTGAATATCAACATCTAAGCTCTCTAGATCCTCAATGAAACATTTAATCGCTCGCCGGGAATGCAAAAGGATCATTTGCGACTTGCCATCAATCATCTTTTCCTGATCGTAGCTAAAATTTTTAATGTTTCTTTCGACGAACATATAAAGTTCGTGAAGCTGATTCAACTCGTGCCTCAGTTGCTCCTTCGTATATTCCTTTTCGATTTGCTGATGGAGGATGCCATTAGCGTCAATCTGAGCTTTTAACACCAGAAAGAGAAGCACTGAACCCAGAATTTGTAGAAATGGGCTTGAAATACCTCCAAGAACATCTCCTATTTCGCCATAACCTTTCAAATATTGCAGCGGAAGAAGAGGTGCAAACAAAGGGATAAGCAGGCAAGCCGCACCACCAATGACTATGACCCAGAAAGCTATTTTGGTAACAGGAGAGTTATAGATATTCATTTTTACACCTTTTCAGAATTTTCTTTTCTGTACGCACTAGGAGTTACGCCAATTTTTTTCTTAAATAATTTTTGAAAGTGTTCATGTGCCGGATACCCAATGGCTTCACTCACTTCAGGAACAGATTTACCGGTTTCTTTAAGCAGCTGCTTCGCTTTTTCAAGCCGACAATAGGTTAAATAATCAAGAGGTGTCATGCCAGACAGTTTCTTAAACTTAACGCTGTAGTTCGTACGCGACATTCCAGCAATCTCAGCGAGATCGTCAAGACCCCATTTTTTATCGAGACTATGATGGATAGCTTCCAAGGATTTGCTGAGTTGCGGATTTTCGATCAATTTGAAAAATCCTACATTTTTGTTGGATTTGTACATGTGAATTCTTAACGCTTGCACGAAGATAATTTCGGTCAGCTTCCTGACTAGCGTGTTGCTTCCAGGAAGCCCTGATTTTGCTTCCTGCTCTATAATACTTAAAAGCATGGTAAGCCAAGGCGAGTGGGAGTTCTCAGTACTCTTGATATGCACGACGTTTGGCAGCGAATTTAAGAATGGATGATCGGGTCCGCCATCAAAACAAAAATGTCCGCAAACGACGTTTGCTTTGAGCTTGCTCTGATCACCATATTCCAGAACTTGAGTTTCAGTGAGGTTGGCCTTGGATCTAAATTCGACCGCGGGCTCGGCCTTGATTTTTGGTGCACTGGTCATGGTGTGCTCCATCCCTTTGAATAAAATCAAAATATCGCCTTGCTCCGCCAAAGCCTTAAGTTTAAGTTTTGGCACCTCGTACCAAAACTCGCCATGGGTCACGATGTGAAATCTCGCTAGATTCTCTTCCTGCGGGAGACTGATGCCCCAGTCTCCTGCAAATGATGTTCTATACCAGTAGCTACTAGTAAGCTCTACCTTATCTAAAATCTCACTGAGAACATCCATACTTAGCTCCTACGCAAACTGTCTAATAAGTCACATTATACGAACTACTGGGCATGTTATATCTATTATACATGCTGTAAAGTCAGTTTAATCAGTAAATAGATAAAAACCAAGGAGGCTTTATGAAACTAAATTATGTGATCGTTGCCGGAGGGTGTTTTTGGGGTCTTGAAGACCTCCTTAGGAATCTGGACGGCGTGACGTCAACAAAGGTGGGCTACTCTGGCGGAGATTTTGATGATCCTACCTACGCCGATATTAAAACAGGGAAAACGGGTCACGCCGAAGCTGTTCGCGTGGAATACGACCCAGACGAAATATCTCTCGAAGAGATTCTACATTACTTTTTCAAGATCCATGATCCAACTACGAAGAATCGCCAAGGGAATGATGTTGGATCTTCGTATCGCTCTGCTGCGTTCTATCGTGACGATGCCCAGAAAGCGATTATCGAAAACGTGATTGAGGAGGTCAATGAGATCGGTCGCTTCGAGAATGAAGTAGTTACGACCGTCGCCTTGGAAAAAGAATTCTACGACGCTGAGGCATATCATCAAAACTATTTGCAAAGGAATCCCAACGGATACTCTTGCCATTTTGAAAGAGACTAAACCATAAACCAAATGAAAGAGGAAATTATGAAAACACTTAAGAATGTTGTCATCTATACGAAAGACCATTGTCCATTTTGCGCACGCGTAAAGAATTACCTAACTTCTGAAAAGGTTGATTTCAAACAAATTCGCGTAGACGACGATCCGAAGACTTACTTGGAGTTGAAGGAAAGAACAAATCTTCAAACTGTTCCGCAAGTTTTTGTGGATGGAGAATTCATTGGCAGTGCTACAGACTTCTTCTCGTGGATTGATGGCTAAAGAGCAAGCCCTAAAATAAAGGATCAAATATATGTTCAATTGGAAAAGCATTTACAGCTACCTCGATAACGGCACTCCAGCACCTCCCAGAAAAGTTGAAAGGAGCGAGGAAGAGTGGAAAGAAATTCTGACGCCCGCGCAATTTCGGGTTATGCGAATGAAAGGCACCGAACGCCCGCACACGGGAGGACTCTGTTCATTTTATGAAGCAGGTAGATACGCCTGTGTTGGCTGCGACACCGAACTCTTTGACTCGAACCTAAAGTTCGATTCGGGAACGGGATGGCCGAGTTTTTCTGAGCCTGTCGCCGACAACGTAATTCAATATGAACTGGATACGACGTACGGGCGCAGAATCGAAGTGTTATGCAATGTGTGCGAAGCCCATCTGGGGCACGTTTTTCCAGATGGCCCTGAGCCATCAGGGGTCCGATTCTGCATTAACTCTGAGTCATTGAAGTTTGTAGAATAATTTTTAAATTGAGGAGTTTTATGAAAGTGAACCTTTTGGAAAAAGAAGCCGTTGTGTGTTGATCAAGCTGTTCGGTCATAAAGACTGCCATAAAACCAAGATTTACCATTCGTACTTGACAGAAAAAGGGATCCAGTTTGTTTTTTGGATGTTCATGAAGACGACCGTCGGCTGCTGCTGATCTGCGAATGGGAGTGGCTACAATTCTTAAAAAGTTAGGTGAAAAATATGTCGGATCTAAAAATGAATAAAGAAGACGATGTTGAAAGCTATGAATTTGCGACCCCTGAAGCTATCGAAGAAGCATTGAAAACCGGAAAACTTAGTCAAACGGTTTTTGGCACGGGCTGCTTTTGGGGACCGGATTCAAATTTTGGAGGGACGCCGGGAGTAGTGCAAACACGTGTTGGCTACGCTGGAGCATCAACTCTGGATCCGAGTTACCGCAACATCAAGGGACACGCCGAAGTCGTCAGAGTGATCTACGATAAAGACCAAATTAGCTATAGAGAACTTCTTGGAGGTTTTGAGTCATGGTTTGTTCATGTCAGAAAGCAGGGTCAGTATCGCCAGATACTTTTTGTCTTTGATCAGGAGCAAAAACAAGTCACTGAAGAACTGATCCAAGCGATTGGAAAGGATAAGTCTCCCGAGGTGATTGAAGCCGGACAACAAAATGGTTATTTTTGGCCAGCCGAAGATTACCATCAAAAGCATCGTCTTCGCAGAAACAAACAGCTTGTAAGTCTTGCTGAAGTAGATTTCGGTCCTCGCTGGGATGAACATCTGTATTTTACTAAATTGAATAGTACCGACAGAAAAGGCTTCAGTCTTTCAAACTGGTTAAAAAAGTTGTCTCCGCAAATGCAGAAAGCTTACCGAATCGGCTAATCTGAAATTGTGCTGGCTAAAGCACTCTATTTTCGCTACGCAATCAATGTGCCGGCCAACTTTAAATAGAGTCCCACAGTGTACAAAGAAGCTGTGCAAGTGGCATTTTACCGATGTATTTAAACGGACTAATTATTGCCCATATGAGACCAGCTTATCTACCAGTTGTTAGGTGATCCCCCTCAAATTAACAGAACACACTGGTTTGATTGCGGCCTTGGGCTTTAGCTTTGTATAACATCTGATCGGCGGCTTCGAGCAACTGCTTTTTGTCGTTAAATAAATCAGCGCTGGCCAAACCGATGCTGACCGTTAATTGTCGTAATGGCCATTCATGGTTAGCCACTACCAGCCTTAATTTTTCCAGTGTTTTATTGGCCGACACGATGTCTGTGCCTGGCAAGATCAGCACAAACTCTTCACCACCATAACGGGCGAAAAAGTCATAGTTCCTGCTGTTGCGCTGAAACAGACCTGCTACCAGGCTCAGTGCCTGATCACCTTCGGCATGTCCATAGCTGTCGTTAAAACTTTTAAAGTGATCAATATCAATCAGCGCCAACACAAATGACTGGCCTGTTCTTTGCCTGCGAGCAAATTCAGCTTCAAACCTGAGGTCAAATGCTCGTCTGTTGTTTACCCCTGTCAATGCATCTGTCATGCTGGTTTTGTGTAGTTGTTCGCCGACTTTTTTCAGTTCAAGTATGGCGATCACTTGCCTGGACAGAGCCTGTAAAGAGCTTATCTGCCGCTGATTCAGCTGCTTAGGCACATGATCATAGACACAAATTGTACCTATCACTACACCTTCGGGATCAATCAGCGGCGAGCCAGCATAAAATCGGAAGCCAGGCTCAGTAACCACCATCGCATTAGTACTGAATCTGGGATCTAAAGTCGCGTCAGGGACCACCATTACCGCATCAGGTGTTTCCATGGCATACACGCAAAAGGACTCTTTAATTAATACAGAGGTACCTGAAATACCAACTTTGGCAATTAAATTCAGCTTTGTGTCATCGATTCGCGTCACTATAGCCACCGGCACATCGCAGATATAACGCGCCAGTTCAGTGATATCCCGCAGGTTCTGATCTGCTTCAGCAGGATCTTTTAGTGTGGTTTCTGCAATAGCTGTTGGAGCTAAACTAATGGTCATATGCTTCTCCGTTTTTCTGCTGCATTTTTCAAAGATCCTGCATGGAAAAATGAATTAAGCCGTTGATTTAACTCTAGCATAGATCTGTCAGACTTGAAGTTATCCCTGTAGCATTGGTGTTGTTTTGTACAATAGTTACCTGCTTGATTTGAGTTTTAGCTGTATTTATAAACTTTTGGCTTTTCCGGTCGCAGGCTCTATAATTTGCTCGTTTAAATCCAACTCTTCGTCTAACGTCATCTATTTAGTGTGCATGCGGCCTCCGGAGCATTTTCCGTGGCTTATTTTACCGAAGCATCGGGATTGCTAAATAGAGCTGAACGCTGTAATGCGCTTTCGAACTGAGCTTTCCGTAACTTCGGCATTAGTTCATGTACCTTGCTTACTGGATGTTGGTTGACGCGCAGCAGCACGTCCGTCAGATAATCGTAAACGTTAATAGCAGTGTTGACCTTGCTTTGAATGACGCCAACATGCTTAGCACCAAGCTCCGTTCAGCAGAATCACAGCCAGTTTTTCAGTTATCCCAAGTGTCACTCTCAGATTAAAGGCCGCCATACCGGATGTAGTGCCAACAAGAAAACTAAAACACAACTTCGCTGATCATCGCTGAGTGTTTATAAATCGTCTCCCATCACCGGTATCGATAAGCAGATAAGCCTGGTTATGCCATTAGCAGTTCTTGAAGCATTCCTGCTTTCAATGTCGTCAACGTGATCACGATTTGAGTTGAGATAACGACTCTGTTGCTGAAGACTCTCAGTTAATTGCCACTCACCAGATTCAAGAACAGCACCCGCTAACTCGGCACATACTGTTGCAAAACCATAAAGCGCTTGATTATCGCGGGTAAAACGCAGCGGCATCGTCTGGCCTTTTACAAGAAGGGACCATTCCAAAACTCTGTACTTACCTTTTAATCGGTTACTGACAAAAATAGTTATACTTGTACCGCTGGCGCCAACAACTAAAAAGCTCGTGATAGCTAGTCCTATCAGAGACCATAACTCTGGTTTCCCACTTAGTAACAGTGGATTAGGCAAATGACTCCTCAAAACGAGATCAGCACCAAGGGTCAGCGCTGTTTTATACACTGCTTGTTCTAATAATGGAGTTGCATTGACCAGTGACGCAACAGCATCACAACTATAAGGTTCTAGAACTGCCGTAGCTCTCAACCATTCTGTTTCATGGGCAATCGCCAACAAATTTGACCAAATTCGAACCAGTGCCGCTATATGAATGGAGTTTTCATCAGTCAGGACGGTTTGATTAAGCTGCTTATCCAGTTCCTGATGCCAGTATTGGTATTGGCTTGTCAAAAGTACAAACAACTCAGATTGAAGCAACTTATTATTAGTTACCGGTCTTATCCTATTTGACATCTCATTGAATAGTTGTATAAATTTTTTGTCTGCTTGTTGCTCACGCTTTAGCAGATCTTGCTGTTGTTGAAGCATCTGTAAATCGTATTCAATGGCCTGCTTAAAAAGTGTGAGTAAGGAACAGTGTTGTGATGCCCGATCTGGGCTTGAAAAGTCCAACATACACAAAGTACCGAAAGTTTTTCCGCTAGGCCAAAGCAATGGCAGGCCATAGTAATAACTAAAGCCTGCTGCAAATGTTGGGTTATTGTTTTCATATCGGGTACCGATTGCATTTTCAACTAGTAATGGCTGGTTACTGGAAATGACTTGGGAACAATAAGTGTTAAGTGCCAATGGAACAGGTTCACCGCAATAAAAAGTTGGTACTGACACACTGCCAACAGCCTGACAAATTTCGTTTTTATCTAATCGATTAATCAGCACACAAGGCACTTCCGCGACTTGAGCCATCGAGTTTACAATGCCTTGCCAGCGCTCTAGGAGCAGAGCGGTTTCTATGCTCAAATCTACTGCCATTTGTTCCCTCAGTATTTAAATAGTCCCCTTTTGCATCATTCGATCTTGTTTATCTCAGAGTATCAAACAGGAAACAAAGTGATTGATGTCAATCAGGGAATTAGCAGCATTGATGCATTAAGCGGCGCACATACACTCTAAGTAAAGTGCTTAAGTCTGATTATGGCAAGAAATTGTTACTTTGTCAGGGATAGTCAACACTTTATTAGCGAGAGACTTGCTTGGCTGACATTTAAGACAAATCGCGAGATTCCAAATCTGCCACCAACAGTCGGAACTGAGTAACTCACTTGAGCTTTAAAAAGTAAAGCATTGAAATATTTATGGTATTTATACATCCTACCTAGCTCACAGCAGAGTTTAGCATCGTGCATTAATATGACCTTACACTAAAAATACGTACTAGTTGACGTCTATCAAACTCGTTTACGAGATAGTGTAGTGGTCGACAAATTTTGGCCACATCGTTATTGCCTAATAACCGATGCTCTCTTTAAATGCGAAATGAGTAGTGCACGCATTTTTAGCCTTTTGGCAAAACGTTGATGTCTCGAAATTTTCAAGCGCTGTGCCTTGTTTATTTTCAGAAACGTCTGCTTTCAGTGAGTTCCTGATGCTCGGGCGCTCTAAATTATGGGTATAGACAATCTGATTTGCCCTATATTTGCAGTTTTTCGTGAACCCTTAATTTCACAACTCTTTTAATCTGATATCCAAAGTCTGCATCCATATATAGCTCCTACGTAAACTGTCCAATAGGTCATGTTATACGAACTATTGAACATATTATATCTATTTTACATGCTGTAAAGTCAGTCTAATCAGTAAGTGGATGAAAACTAAGGAGGCTTTATGAAACTAGATTATGTGATCGTTGCCTGAGGGTGTTTTTGGGGTCTCGAAGACCTCCTTAGAAATCAGGACGGCGTGACGTCAACGAAGGTGTGTAGTGGCACTGAAATGGCGACTGCGCAAGACGTGAAGATGAGCTGTCTGATAGCAACGGATTATCAAGCAGAACCTTCTTAAATACAATTTATTCCACGCCAATACAGCGTGCTGTCTTTCAAATCACTAGGAGAAATTTATGTCACGTTTGAACACCCCTACCACAATCGACGCCGCGCCTACTGCTACCCATACCTCACTCAAGGCTGTGGAAAAACAACTGGGCCGCGTTCCTAACATGTTCCGCGTCGTTGCCAACAGCCCTGCTGCGCTGACTGGCTACCTGCAATTGAGCGCAGCATCAGCACAGGGCGGCTTGGGTACAGCGACTCTTGAGCGTATTGCCCTAGCCGTCGCTGAGATCAACGGCTGCGATTATTGCCTTGCTGCCCATTCCTTCCTAGGCCGTAAGGTGGCCAAGCTTGATGATGCTGAACTCACTGCCAACCGCAGCGGTGCATCAAATGACCCTAAGGCCGACGCAGCCGTGCGTTTTGCTGCCGCCGTAGTCCGCCAGCGCGGGCAAGTCAGCAATGACCAGGTCCAAGCGGTGCTGAACGCTGGCTACAGTGATGCACATGTAGTGGATATTCTGTTGGCTGTTGCCCTGAACACTTTCACTAACTACGTTAACGAAGTGACACAGACCGAGGTCGACTTCCCGGCCGTTCAACCACTAGGCATTGATGTCTAATCCATTGGTGCTCAACTACAGCAATTACCTAAGTTAGGTTCGACTCGAGTAAACATATAGTTTTTCTCAAGAGTCATATCATTTTAGTGGGCTACATAGAGTGAGTCCACATGGCTAAAAATAATTGGAGATATAAGATGACTATTCCCGAAATTGAAAATGGTGTCCAGACTACCAATACCCTTAGTAATAATCTCGGTGCAAAAATCACTAAGTTTGGTATAGGTGGCATCTACGTTGCCATGACGATAATATATTTGTGGTTTGGTGGCATGAAATTCACTAGCTACGAAGCAAACGGTATACATGGTTTTGTTAGTAATAGCCCTCTGCTTTCGTGGATGTATAGCTTCCTCAGCATTCAAGGATTCTCAAATTTTCTGGGTGTGCTTGAAATTTCAGTTGGCCTGTTAATCGCTGCACGAGTTTTCTCCCCTAAGCTCGCAATCTTGGGCGGTGTACTTTCAACCGGACTCTTTTTTACGACATTGTCGTTCATGCTGACTACACCCGGTGTTTTTGAGGCATCTCTTGGGTTTCCTGCGATCTCTGTGGTTCCTGGCCAGTTTTTGCTAAAAGATTTAGGCTTGTTTGTCGTGTCTATATTTATCGTAGGTACATCACTTACAGCACTGGAGCACAAAAACAAATAAGCCTCACCCGAAACAACTATAAGTTAGATGGCTCCTAAACACATTAGAGAGCCTTTATTTTTATCTTTTAAGTGCTTCAAGTACGTGCCTTACTAGAGGCTGTTGATCTTTGAGTGAAAAATGAACGGCATAGCAACAAGGTATAATGGTTTCGCCAAAAATCAAAAATACCACCGAGAACGGACGTTGCTATGCCAAGGACAATGCTAACAGATAACGCCTAGGAAGCCCTAAAGCAAATACTTAAAGAGACAGGGCGTGTTTACAATAAATATGAACACCGAAATACACTGGAAGGCATACTTTATCGTATGCGCACAGGCATTCAGTGGCGAGATTTGCCTGAAAGTTCTACTGGGGATAAATGAAAATCCTCTATCTTTTTAATATCCTTAGGAGCAAACCAATATCTTATTGCGGTATTACAGGTTCGCGTACCTTCCGCTACTGGGCATTTTTCCCATACGTTAATTTTCTTTTTTTTATTATTTTCTTTTTCCACCTTTTTGATTGAATCTAAATCAGTAACTACCAAAGTCTTAAGTTCAAGAAAGTCGAGGAGTGGATAAAAAAGATGAGCATGAGCTCCTCCAGCTTCAATACAAGTTACATACTGGCTTGCTAATTTTTGATGTTCTGGTAAGGATTTATCAACTAATTCTCTGAGGCGAGGCATTAATAACCGTTCAGTTGTCCCCTCAACCATAATCACTTTATCTGCAAAATAAAGATCACACTTAGTCAGAGTCATGTATTTATGCAAGAACTCTTTATCAGTAACAGATATTGTTTGCATACCCTTTTTAAAATCTTTAACTTTAGTATTTCTAATACTTTTCACTGCATCTTTTTGGTTATAGAAATATCTTACTGCATCAAAACATGCCGCATTAGCAACATGAGAAGAATGTGTAGTAATAATAAACTGAACATTCCAAACGTCTTCTGCTGGATAGGCACTCGAAAGCTTTTGAATAGCAACATTTAATTGATTAATAAAAACTTCCTGCATCTGTGGATGCAAATGAGCTTCAGGTTCTTCAATGAATATCAAATGGGCTGAAGGGCGAGTAATTTGAGATCGGTAAATTTTGTGATAGCTTTCAAGTTGTAGCAGCATATAGATTAAATTTCGCGTACCAAGACCATTATATCCCTCAGGTAAATGCACACCATCTGTACCACTATAAACAACTTTTGTATGCCCAGACAAAAGTGCCTCTACATTTAATGAAGTTTCAGGCCTTAATTCAGTATCATTAAGACTTGGAAAACCCATCACCCCCATAACAGGTAATAACTTTTTGAGCATTTTGTCAAAATCACTTTGAACATTAAGCTCAATATCTTCAACAGATTTCTTTAATTTCGCAGCTAACTCTTGATCAGATTCTGTAGCCGTTGGTGCAGCAGCTGTTTTAAACAATTCACTAAGTAATTTTCCGATAACATCAGCCTCACCAAGCTTTGTCTTATCAAGAGTTCTTTGTGCTTGAACAAAGTTACATTGTAATAATGCTGCGAATGCTGAAGTATCCTCGAAATTTCTCTTATTAGACTTATCCGTCGGATCTATTGCACTAACATGCACTTCGTAAATTTTTGATAAGTTATTACGTAAACACTTAAAAAAATGTATTTGAGGTTCCATACCTACTGGTGGTTGAGGTATATCAAACAACAAATGCATTTTTGCTAAGACAGGCCTATATTCAATACAAGCAATCGCTGTTGTAGAGTCCATATCTAAATCAATGATAAATGGTGAAAGAGGCCCTAAAGTCGGGGCATCACTATCGTATCGAAATGTCAAAGAAAGAGTGATTATAGGCAGTGTATTATATATCTGCTCTGGACTTGCCCCCTCTTCTTTCAATTTTCTTGCATTTAAAAACTTCTCACGAGACAAACTAGAAAAATCTTCCAACCTAAAACGGGCTCCTGACTCACCACAAAAACAATCAAATATGCTAGTAAAAGATGTTTTTCCGCTATTATTTCGCCCTACAATCACAGTTGAATTCTTTTCTAATACAATCTCAATATCTTCAAGAAGTCTATACCCCTCAACTCTAACTTTTTCGATACGCATTGTTCCCCCCAAAATACATTGGTTATTGTAACTTTATCTATTTTTTCAAAGGTTTCGCCCAAGAAGAGCATGTAAATTATTTTGTGTACATTACGTTCTTTATAAATGATTTTTTAGCTAGTCGTCCACGCATTCGACAACTGCTCAGCTTGCTTCATCACAAGCTCAATCGCTTCAGCCGCTTTATCAGGCGGGTATTTCCATCGCTGCAAAGTACGACGTACTAATATTTTCAGCTGAGCACGCACACTATCCCTAACCTGCCAATCCACTGTCGTTGACTTCCTAAGCTTCTCTGTAATCTCTCGTGCGATCTGTTTCAGCGTATCGTCTCCAAGCTCTCTGACAGCACTTTCATTGTTTGCCAAAGCATCATAGAAAGCGATTTCATCAGGATTCAAACCAAGTGCAGCTTCACGCTGCATCTCTGCCTGAAATTCTTTTGCCATTTGAATGAGTTCTTCAATGACCTGAGAAGTTTCAATCGCTCGGTTATTGTATTTCCTCAAGGTTTCCTGCAAACGGTCAGAGAAGCGTTTTTCCTGTACCACATTGTTTCGCGTCTTTGCCTTAATGCCATCATTGAGTAACTTTTCCAGAAGTTCAACTGCCAAGTTACGGTATGGCATCTGCCGTACATCTTCCAAGAACTCATCTGAAAGCAAGCCAATGTTGGGTTTATCCAAACCACACATTGCAAAGACATCTGTTACCCCATCAGCAATGACAGCATTGTCCAGAATCTGTTTTAGCGTACTGTCCTTTTCCGCTTGCGACAGTTTACGATCTACAGAGGTATGCTTGCTAATGACTGCTTTAATGGCTGAGTAAAAGGCAATTTCTTTGTGCAGGTTCTTCGCTTCATCCAAGGTGCTGCATAAAGAGAAGGCTTTATTGATTGCCAGAACTAAATCAAGAAAACGCTTTTTACCATCCTTTAAGCTCAGCACATAGTTAGCTGCGGGGATAATCAGTCGGTGTGCCTGAGTTTCATAAGCACCCAAATCCATACCTGCCTGCTCGTTGGTTTTGGTGAACATTCCTCGTATTGCATCCATCTTTTCAGCAAGAACCGCATAGGCTTCTTCTGCACGTAAGGTCGGCTCACCTTTCCCTTTGGCATCGGTATAGGTTTTTAAGGCCTGCTTCAATTCATTAGCAATGCCAATATAGTCAACAACCAGACCACCGTGCTTATCTTTAAAGACCCGGTTCACGCGTGCAATCGCCTGCATGAGGTTATGGCCTTTCATTGGCTTGTCGATATACATGGTGTGCGTGCACGGTGCATCAAAACCTGTGAGCCACATATCGCGAACAATCACTAACTGCAAAGGATCTTTGACATCCTTAAAGCGTTTCTCAAGACGCTTTTTAACTTGCTTGTTGTGAATGTGCGGTTGCAGTAACGGTTTGTCTGAGGCTGATCCCGTCATGACCACTTTAATTTTTCCCTTTTCAGGGTCAGGATCATGCCAGTCTGGACGGAGGGCAACAATCTCATTGTAAAGATGAACACAGATCTCGCGGCTCATACTGACAATCATGCCTTTGCCTGCCGTTGCTTCGGTACGGGCTTCAAAGTGAACAACCAAGTCCGCTGCTATCTGTTTCAGCCGTGGTGTGGCACCCACCAGTTTTTCTAGTCGGCTCCACTCACTCTTGGTCTTTTCCCTGTTACCGACATCTTCTTCATCTTCTACAACCTCATCGACTTGATCAGACAAATCTTCAATTTCAGTCTGATTGATGTCCAGCTTTGCCAAGCGTGATTCGTAGTAGATTGGGACGGTTGCACCATCATCGACGGCATCCTGAATGTCATAGATGGAAACATAGTCGCCAAAGACAGCTCTGGTGTCTTTATCCTCACTCGA
Source organism: Acinetobacter sp. 5862 (assembly GCF_024494585.1). Classification (NCBI taxonomy): domain Bacteria; kingdom Pseudomonadati; phylum Pseudomonadota; class Gammaproteobacteria; order Moraxellales; family Moraxellaceae; genus Acinetobacter; species Acinetobacter sp. 5862. The sequence continues at coordinate 17,894 of NZ_JANHGP010000023.1, read as the reverse complement.
AATCGGAGTTCCAGTAAAGCCAATAAAAGCAGCATTCTTTAAAGCATCGCGCATGTGCTTGGCATAGCCGAACTTGTATGTGCCATCATTACCTAGTTTTGCTTTCAAACCATATTGGCTACGATGTGCTTCATCTGACATCACCACAATATTGTGGCGTCCATTTAATAATGGATGCTCAGTCTCACCTTCCAGTAATGCAAACTTTTGTACCGTGGTAAAGATAATGCCACCAGACTCACGCTCAGCTAAAAACTTTCTCAGCTCATCACGGTTATTGGCTTGTACTGGCGTTTGTTTTAATAATTCTTGAGCATTACTAAAGGTTTCAAAGAGCTGTCCATCTAAGTCATTACGGTCAGTCACGATCAACAAAGTTGGGTTGTGCATGGCAGACTGCTGTAATAGTTTACCTGCATAACAACACATGGAAATACTTTTACCCGAACCTTGGGTATGCCAAACGACGCCTGCTTTTTTGTCCCCTGTCGGATTGGCTGCTGCAATGGTCGCTTGTACCGCTTCCCTAACCGCATGGAACTGATGATAGCCTGCAATTTTTTTAATGGTCTTTTCGCCATCTGTTTCAAATAACACAAAGAATCGAATGTAATCTAAAAACAATTCTCGGTCATAGAAGCCCCGAACAACTGTTTCTAGCTCCCACTCTAAAGCAGGTTTATCATCTTCATTCTTGATGGTACGCCACGGTAAAAAGCGTTCCTGATTCGCCGTCAGTGAACCGACACGTGCTGTTACGCCATCACTCACTACCAAGGCTTCGTTATAAACAAATAAATCCGAGATTTCTTCTTTGTAGGTTTGCAGCTGGTTAAAGGCATCCCATATATCTGCATTTTCATCGGTTGGGCTTTTTAACTCCAACACCGCAAAAGGAATACCATTAATAAAACAGATGATGTCAGGACGTCGAGGTTGCTTAGTACCTAGAATAGTGAATTGATTGACCGCAACAAAACGGTTTTGCTGCATATGGTTGAAATCCACCAAGAAGGCATGGTCATGTACCCAATCGTCCTGTTTCTTATAGGTGACAGGCACACCTTCCAATAACATACGATGGAATGCACGGTTATTGGTCACTAAGTCCAGACTCTCAGGTTTACTGAGCTTCAATAAAACTTGCTCAAAACAGCTTACAGGTAAATGTGGATTTAAGCGCTCAAAAGCCGCCTGTAAATCCGCTTCGATTAAAATCTGTTTATAGTCTTTGCGTAGAGGATTACTGCTCTCGGGTGCAATATCAATACCATGAACGACTTCCCAGCCATTTTCGGTGAACCAGTCGAGGCAGAGATTTTCGAGTTGCGTTTCGTTCATGGATTCCCCCTATTCATTTAAACTTTAAATTCTGGTCTCTAATTACTATTTATATAGACATTATCTTTTGTAACTGCTATTGCGACCCTATATCAGTTTACTTATAATGTGCCTAGCTCATCTACCTAGTGTAGAAGGAGTATACGAAGTCCTTATATAGCAATATATCGGGGCTTTAGCCTTTTTTAGGGGTATGAAAACTTTCATATTCTTTTCTAAGTTTCCGTTTTGTATGCTCTCTTAGGCAATACGCTGTTTTCAATAAATAATATTTTTCATCTAAATCTGTTTTACGCTTAGCTAAAATAACAACAAAATCCAGATGTTCCGCCCAAATAACAACATGTGTTTCTCTACCGCGCTGATTTTCCCAATATAGAAAACCTGCTTGATGTGCATTCGTTATACACCAAGCCACCCACCGAATTCTCTCACAACGCTTTAGATCTGGAAGTCTGTCCTCTTCATTTTTATTATTTTGATCTACAGCTTCAGAAATCAAATGCCAAAAGCCAAAAGCTTTATCTTTTGTTGTCGGACGAAATCTGACTTTTACGGGTGTATTTAGAAACAATAAGTTGGCATTGACGACTGTTTCTAAATAAACAGCATAGATTTCATTTTCATAGTCATTCCAGCTATCAAATCCCGCAAAAGCAATCAGTTCAGGAGGAGTATTCAATATTGAGGACTCCATATAAACAAATTAAACTTTTCCGCTTTAAGCAATGTGCTTATCTGCAAGCTCAACTGTGAACGATTTTGTAAATAATGAATGAGTTCAAGCTTCGCTTCACTCGTCTTTAGCCCTCTATGCAAATACGATAAGGCACCTATAAACAAGTCTGCTAGCTGTAGCAACAAAACATCATGTGATTGCACCAAATCTATTGAATGGATAATAGTGCGATCGAAATCATAATTCGCATTGCATAAAACCTCACGCAACTTTGTTACTTTCTCTTGTCCCTTAGTATCTTTGATATCTAAATAGATTTTGTAATTATGATTTGGTGCAATTAAACGATTCAGCAGTAAGTACCATTGCTTATAATAAAAATCATCGTGACTCTGCATAAAGTTTGCATGATTTAATTTACTTTTATCTGGAATCACAACGCCTCTAAAATAAAGAAGAGGTTCATCAAAAAATAAATCTACGAGTGCTTTATAAAATGGGAGTTTGCTTTTAGAAACTTTCGTCCATTTAATTTCATTATTTGCAGAGATCTCAAATTCTTTTTTGAGTTGCTTAACTTTTCTTGCTAAATACTTATGATGTGAATCTGGGCACCATATTGCACCAAGTACCATTGCAGCAAAACCATCATTTTCGAGATGACAGCTTTCATCACAATAAATATTAAAAATACTCACGCTCAAGCCACCTCGTCCTGCACACCTGACACATCTAACTCACCCGACAATAATTTGGGTAATAAGGTATCCCTTAAAGCTATTAAGCTATTATTTTCATATAAATTATTTTTTATATGCCCCATAATTTTTTCAACTTTAGACTCAAACAAGTCCATCATTTCTATGCTTGGTTTAATAGAAGTAACAGTATCAAATGTTGATTGAGTAATGGTATCAAATACAGCACCATGAGTATTTTTCTTTAAAACCTCTACTGCATTTTTTATCAAATAGTAGGTCATAAATTGCCTTACACCATTTATTCCTTGAACACCATAACAAGATTGGTTCATAGCCATTTCATAACCAACCAATGCTATTTTTCCTACAGTGCCTCTAGCAGTTATAATTGTAGTTCCTACAGGGAGTAATTTCGTTGAACTTTTATTTAAACCAAGTTCTGAAATTTTTTCTTGTGTAGTAATAACAAAAACTTCACCTTCATTTGGAACATCTTTTACAGAGAACCAGAAAATATCACCATTCCAATAATTTGGCTCAGATCTTTTAGGCGTTCCCCCACCAATTAGTGTGATCATTTTTGATAGCGAATATTTATCCCACCCCTTCGGCACTTCCCCTAGCTCACTTTCTACCAACTCATCAGGAAACAGTGTAGCTGTCGCTTGTAACTCAGCAAAGTCATCTTTAGACATTTGCTTCAGCTCTTCTTGGCTTTTACCGCTAATAACACACATAGCAGCAAGTTCAGTGTCTTTGCCTTCCCGCTTAGCTGTTATTTTGGCACGCACAGGGTCAAAGTCGATAAACCAGCTTTTAAAAATGGCTTGAGCAATGGATTCTAAGGTTTGGTTAATTTGGTTGTTGAGGTGGATTTTGTCATCTAAGTCGGAAAGAATTTTTCCAATACATTTTTGCTCTACAATTGGAGGAATAGGTAAAATAATTTTTCTAAGCTCTGACTGCTTAATTCCCTTAACAGTTGAACCAGTCGCTCTTGCTTCTAATTGATTTTGTACAAAATCAGATTGCATTAAAAATAATAAAAAATCGTTCTCTAAGAAATCAACTTTGCCTCGTAAAGTAACTATTCTCTGTGCTAAAGCAACATTTGCATTCTTAATTTGTGCAACTTCACCTAATGGTGCTTCTGTCGTTACAACAATATCACTTATTTGAGGAATGCCTCTGACCATCCAGCTTTCATAATCCTCATCAGCAATAAATTCATCCATTGGCAATATTCGACCAGATTTGACAACCTTAGCTGTAATCAAGGGAATGCCCTTATCCACTTTTTTGGGCGTCTTTCCCCTGTAATCGATTAAGGCATCTAAAGCATCTTCTAAAACTACTTGCTTCCAATTTTTAGGAAAATCAATGCTCATACTTTACCCCAAACTCTTTCTTAATCGCCCAATAGCCACGAGTACCACCAACACGCTCAAGCCAACCTGCATTTTTTAAATGGTTCAGATGCTTTTTCACTGCTGACTCATTAATAGCAAGTTGCTCTGCCATAGCACGATAGGAAATTTTCGGGTTCTGTTGAATTAAAACTAAAATCTCTTTTTGACGATCTGTCAGCATAGTTTCTTGGATTGAGCCACCTATTGAGCCACCTATTGGGCCACCTAATTGCTCAATCGAAGGACGGTAAAATTCCCAATCGACAAAATCACCTTGTGCTTTCAGTTGAGGTTCTGCATTACCAGCTTGTAAACAAAGATCTTTAATACGGGCAATACCACTGCCCCACTGCTCGATATAACCCAGCTCTTTAAACACACGGGCCAAGACACGGTTACGGATCTCGGAACGACCTTGTGCCAAATCTTCTTCAGTCAGTCCATTGGGCAAACCACCCGGCGATACAATATTCAGGATGTCATCATAAATGCCAACCTTAATATCACGCCCTGCATTGCTATAGTCACGATGCAACACTGCATTCACCAAGGCTTCACGAATAGCAGCGATTGGAATTTCATAACTTTCTGTACGCTGTAACCCTAGAATTTCAGCACGTAGATGCAGATGGTTTTTGATGAATTGCTCTGTTTGCTTCAACTGACTAAATAAGTCGCCACGGTATTCTTTTTTATCCAAAAATACTGTCATGGTCGTGCCTTTAAAGCGGCTGCATTTAATCTCAACCTGCTCATAAAGCCCCAACAAAATGAGCAGCCCATGACTTGGGTAGTCCTGTCCATTCTGCTGAATGATCAATTTGAGATTCCGCATCTTCTGCAAAGATAGCTCTTTACCCACCTCAGCAAAGGCTTGCTTTAAAGGCTGTAAATCTATGTCATCTAAACTGTATTGCGGATTCGGCTGTTCATCAAAGGTCTGGTTCAGACGCTGCAATTCAAGTTGCTGGATATACTCAGACGATGCTACACGATTACTTGCACCTAGACGGATATAGGTTCCCTGTGCCTTACCTTGGGGCTTAAGATAGTAAGGCAACAATGAACCACGGCTGACTTCAATCACCAATAACTCAATGCCTTGGATATTCTCGATATAGAAATACGGCAGAATATTTGGCATACACAGTTCATTGATCATCGAAGTGATCTGATCCTGCAGCTCAAAAATATCACCTTGGATGCCTATGAGCTGGCGGTCATCACTTACACCCACTACCAGTTTACCACCACTGGTATTGGCAAAAGCAATCAAGGTCTTTGCCACCTGTTGTCCTTTCGGTAACTGCTCTTTAAATTCAAGGGTTTGACTTTCACCCTTCTGAATTTCTTGCAATAAAGGATGATCAGAACTCATAACCCAAGCCCTTTAGATTCTTTTTAATCTCACTTTCCAAGACAGCACTTTCAGCAAATTGTTCTTTGAGTTGGGCAGTCAAACGTAGCATTTTCTCAGCGAATGGCTCGCCATCATCTTCCTGCTCGACTGCACCGACATAACGTCCCGGAGTCAGTACGTAGTCGTGCTTCTGAATATCCTTTAACTCAGCAGAGAAACAGAAACCTTTCTCATCTTGATACTTTTCACCCTCAAAATTATCTCCCTGTTGCCATGCGTGCAGGGTCTGGGTGATTTTGGCAATGTCAGCATCAGTGAAGTCTCGTAGCACACGATCTTTCATATAGCCCAAATTACGAGCATCAATAAACAGTGTTTTACCTTCACGATTGGCTTTCTTTTTATCTAAAGACAAGCCATTCTTTTTATCCTTGGTTAAAAACCAGATACAGGCTGGAATTTGCGTGTTGGTGAACAGTTGTCCTGGTAATGCAACAATACATTCCACCAGGTCAGCTTCAATCAGGTTCTTACGGATCTCACCTTCATTGTTGGTATTGGAACTCATCGAACCATTAGCAAGTAATAATGCCATACTGCCCGTAGGTGATAGATGGTGCAGCATGTGCTGCATCCAAGCAAAGTTAGCATTGCCTTGTGGCGGTGTACCATACTTCCAACGCACATCACTTTCTAGAGAAGCATGCCACCAATCCTTGATATTAAAAGGCGGATTGGCCATAACAAAGTCAGCACGCAAGTCTGGATGCTGATCCTCTAAAAAGCTGTCTGCATTCTTTTTACCAAAATTAAAATCGATCCCGCGAATCGCCATGTTCATGGCTGCTAATTTCCATGTGGTCGGGTTGCTTTCCTGCCCATAAATAGAAATATGCTTTTTCTGTTCGGAGGCTTTGTAATGCTTTTCCTGAGCATGTTGTTCAATAAACTTTTCACTGGATACAAAGAATCCGCCTGAACCCATTGCAGGGTCATACACACGACCTTTATAAGGCTGCAACATTTCAACGATTAAGGTGACGATACTTTTAGGCGTGTAGTACTGTCCACCCTGCTTGCCTTCAGCCAAGGCAAACTGTCCTAAAAAGTATTCGTAGACATGCCCGAGGATATCTTTACTGTGCAGACTGAGTTGCTCACCGTTATATTCTGGATTAGTAAAACTGGTGTCAGAGAAGGTGTTGATCAGATCAAGTAGCTTGTCATTGTCCAGCTGGTACTGTCCAATACGATTCAGAATGCCCTTAAGCTTTGGATTGGCTTTTTCAATTTCATCAAAGGCATTGTCAATCAGCCAGGATACAGAGCGTAGTTTGACATCTTGCCCTTGTTCATCCTGCCAAATGATAGAGCCAATCGCTTGTGCTGCTGCATTACGGATACTTAACCAACGTGCTGCTTTTGGCACCCAAAATACGTTTTTTTCTTGGTAGTAATCCAGTATTTCTAGTTCATCAGCAATAGCCTGTTGGTATTCTTCTTCGCTGTCGTACTGATCACGCGGCATGTAATAGATGTTGTGATCGTCTTTTTGTGCAAACAATTCTTTGAGTTCTGATTGCCGTTCATCAAAAGCATCTGATACGTACTTTAAGAAAATCAGTCCTAAAACAATATGCTTGTAGTTAGCGGCATCCAGACTGCTGCGTAATTTATCGGCGGCTTTCCAAAGCTTGTCATCTAAGTCATTTAGAAATTTTTGTTCCAATGAATGCATTTTATTTCCTCAATCCAAGATCAACCGCTTTGGTTTTATACTTAATGTTAAACAATGTTGCTAAGTTAGCATATCTACGACCTATTAAAAGTCATGCACTTAACAAAAAAAATAGAGATTAATTCAGGTTTATCATTTTAACGGGATAACTATAGCTAAAATAGTACTTTGACAACTCCCACGACTAATACTGTCGTAAAGAAAAGAGCAACCTAGAAAGTTGCTCTTTTCCAACCAATCGATTAGTTGACGGGTCTGACTGATCGCTGCAACCCCTGCTGAATCTCATGCACATAGCCCAATTGCGCTGAATGCTCTGTATCTACAGCACTGTCATTGTTTGGATAAAACTCCTCTAGCAATTCCATCCCCTCCTCTGCATGCACCTCAAACTTGGCATTGGCAAAACCCTGCCGCGCAATCTGATCTAATGCCGCCTGATCAAACCCTGCCTGCTTACCTTGTTGGTCAATCTCCTTGGCTGTCTGTATCGCGGATTGCAAATCCACACCTTCCCGTAACGTTAAATCTACGTAATACACGGGCTGACGATAGCTTTGGGTGGTACTTTTTCCACGCAAGGTGAGCTGCAATGGTAAACACGACAACAAACCACTTGATGCCGCATGATAGTAATTCAAACGTGCTGCCAAAGTGCGAATACTGTTAAAGCCTGTGGTTCTGAAAATAAAAGTCCCAAACTCATCTGCTTCACCTAAATTGACATGCAGGCGTGCATAAGGCTTGCAATGTCCACCTTGTCCAAGTGGGCATAAGTCGGGGGATGGACAAGGATGTTGCTCTACACCTTGTGATGTCATACGCTGACACGTCTGACCATTCCCCACACAAATCGGGCGTCCTGTCTGTCGGTCAAATAAACTATATTCAGCTCGAAGATTGAGTTCAGGGTCATTGAAGATCATACGTACAGGGATGCTACGCAGCTTTTGATTCGGTGCTTGACTACGCAATTGCTCATCCAAGGGGTGTTTAATCCACCCATCTTTTCCTTGGATTTGGCTGGTAATGGTAAATTGATCATCTTTTTCAGGGACACGTTTACCATTCTTTTCGACAACCTTGCCGATACTAATACGACCCAGTACGGGTGGTGTAATTGCTAAACCTTTAATCATAATGAATTCCTTTAAATAAAAAATGGACATAAAAAATCCCACACCTGCTGGGGTATGGGATCGATTGGTTTTGGTTTGGTAGTGTTAGGTAGTAAATGTGGATAAAGAATGAGTTATCCACCATTCGGATAAATCTGAAAACGCCGTGTACCTACTTTAGTTTGTGGGAACTGCTGTAGGTATTCAGGGTGTTGTTTCAATAGTGCTTTACTGTCTAAGCTGATTGAGTCCTGTGATTTCTTCCATGTCACTGAACCACCTGTAAACACAGCTCGTTCTGCATCTTTCATCATCATTTGTAATTGATGTTTTAACTCATCGAAATACTGTTGGTGTTGTTCAACTTTGTGCCGCTCCTCAAGTAATTGATTAAATAAGTAGTTGGCTTGTTCATTTTGGCTGAGGTCTTCTACGGTTAAAGGGATCTGCTCTGGATAAAGTTGTTGCAATGCTTTGGCTGCGGAATCCGAAGCATCGACACTCGGTGGAATACCTGATTCAACACATTGCCAGAAGTGACGTTCCGCATTGATGATGTGCTGAATCACGGTTTCATTTCGACTGACTTTATAGATTCGGGTTTCATGTCCACAGATCAAGGCACAGATATGCGCGGCTTGTTTGCCTGTCACTGCCAGTTGATGTTGTACCTGACACAACACATATAAAGGCACGCCATCTCGCCATAGCTTTGCACCATATTCCCCTACGGTTTTACACTCTAAAATTTGTACTTCATCGGTACCGACCACGGCATAATCCAAATTCGCCAACATAAAGTGTTTGTCTTCATCGGGGTGTTGTAGCACGGCATTGACACGACGCACTTTATGATTGGTATGCATGCTGTAGTATTCAGCTACTAAAGGTTCGAGCTGTTTACCCCAATAAAGTGGTGCATAGCCTGCACTTTCATCTTCAATGTTTTGTTGCATGCGTCCTGTCTTAATCATCCAGAGTTCGAGCATCGACATATAGGGATTCAGTCCGCAGGCCGTTGCAGCATCACTGCTGCCAATCCCTTGCTTTCTGACTTCAAGCCATTGCTGGTAATTGAGTTGCTTGGTGTTAACTAAGCGTTTAGCAACAGGTGTTCTGCTTTTGCGTGGTTGTTTAGTTTGAGCTGGATTAGATGGATGACGTTTACTTCGGGTACCTACCTCGATCTGTTGGGTTGGTGGGTTTTGGTTTGGATTAAGCTGAGGTACATAAGGCAATAAGGGTGGATGGTTTAAACTGTTCTGAATATGGGTATGACTCTGCATGGTGTATTGATCCTATCGTTATGAAATATGTAAAAGCTGAATTTCAGGCATAAAAAAAGCCACATCTGAGGAATGTGGCGAAGGGTGTTATTGCTTAGGCTAATATAGCGTGCTTAACTGAAACTGAATTTATGCCACCATTCTGAGTGCTTGTTCTAAACCGCGTTGTTTAATCGCGGCCCCTGCTCCGAACCATGCGGAATCCAGTCGATGATCTGTACTCATGGCACGTCTTTCGTGATCGACGAATTCCGTGATTGAGCATAACAAACCATACGCCGTATCTTTGGCTGAACTGAGTTCTGCCCCACGCCCATGTCCGTTAAACATGGTCATCACTTTAGACATAGCGCGTCCATTCGGTTCGGTTTTATTGTCGGCTTTTGATGAGTTTGTTTGATTCGGCATGGCTGCATTTCGATAAAACTGAATAATGCTTTCATCCTGTTCAACAATACTGAGATTGCTGTTATTAAACACTGCATCAAAGTAAGCGGCTGCTTCTTGTTGCGTGACTTTACGTTGACTGAGTTGCTTCATTTCATACATGTGTTCATCCCATGCTCGGACTGAAATGCCCAATTGCTGTTTGACTTTTTCAGCATCGAAACGAGTACTGTGCGGGACTTTGACCACACCCGTATTATTCGATGTACTGTTGTGTGCTTTTAGTGCAATGGCTAGCGTGTTGTTACACACGACACGAATAGAAGTGAATTGTGCAGTAGTCGCCAAGGTACCATCACACGCCGTCGCTAAAAGAATGTAGCCATTGCTAACATCTTTGCCTTTCAGTGCTGAGGTCTGTCCAGTTTTGGCTAATGCCCAGAATTTCTTCCCACCTTTCAGTACGCCTGCGGTTTCCAACTCAAAGCCTGATTGTTCAGTCAGATCACGATAGAACTCTAAGATGTCTTTGGGTTGCACCTCTTGAAAGCGCTGACTCACCACAGATAAAGGTGCATGGGTATCAGAACGATACAGCACTCGTTGTTCTTCAAAAGGTAAGATGATGTTTTGTCCACGTTGGTTTTTCGCCATGTAACTGACATCAGAGGATTCGATACGCCAATCCATACCTGCTTGTTGTGCCCAGACTTCAATCGGTTGGTTTTGGCTAAGTTGATTGCCTAGACCATGCCATGGGGTTTGACCGACATACGCCATTTGTTCAATTTGATGTGCCATTTTGATTATTCCTCAAATAAAAGTGAAAGATGTAACCGTGTTAAGTCAGAGATACGATTACGGCACCCATGCAAACGCTTGTTGGCAATCCAAACAGAGATACTGCTCGGCATTGCTGTAGTACTTTTCAAAGGCATACTGGCTCACCACCACCAGTACGCCTCCCACCACGACCCCAACGGCTGCACCTGCAAAAGGTGGTAATCCTGCTTTTTTGGCAAGTTGCATGCCAAACATCGCCATCTGTGTTGGTGAGATACAACGTTGTAGTTGCTCAAAATAATTGGCATGCGCATTGCCTGAATCGGTTTGTCTGACCTGGGTAGACTGACAGTAGGGACATCGAATAAAAGACATGGGTATTCCTTGCGAAATGAATTCAGTGCGAAGAGCGAATTGAGGACATAAAAAAACCGTGCCCATTGAGGACACGGTTTGATTTAAATTTTGCTTTGTCGAGGAGAGTCGCTATTGGAAGCTATAGCTTGCAGTGCCTTTATCTGTTTCGACATCAACCTGCACCACATTACTGTAGCTACAGTCTGTTAATTTTAGTCTTAAACGTTGCCCCATCTTAAAATGCTGCGGATATTCCAATGATCGACGATAGCCTTCATAACGACATTGTCCATGATTGACAGAAACATGGCTGACATCGATAGGCTCTGCAATATTGGAACGGATGGTCAATACCGTAGCGGATTGATTTTGGGCATACCAGTTACTGGTATCAATTACATCGAGTTCGACCGTAAACGTGTTTGGATCAAGACCTGCATTACAGCCACTCAACATGATGCCTGTCGTTGTAGTCACTGCGATGAGTAAGGGTTTTAAAAGTTGCTTCATCTAGTTCATCCTTAGCAGTAGTTATAGCTCACGCCATAATCGCCTGTATTTAAATCAATGCTGGCCAAATGGATTTCACAGTCTGTGCCGTTATCAAATTTATAAACGTAGTAGCGATTACCCGCTTGCTCCGACTCCAGTGCGCCATGTTCTTGCAAGCTAAAGTCTTGCACTGATTTGCCTGTATCTTTTGCGGCTTTGGCAAAGATATAGCGCTGATACTTGTCTATATTGTCCTGCTCAAATTCAGGCAGTTCATCATAAGGCAGCATCGACAGTAAGGTATCCACCGCCTTAAGGTTTTGATCAAACTCAAAACTCAGCAATTCAGGTTCATGATCTGATGGACTCAAACGCTTGCTTCCCGTGGTCAATTCTTTGACATCGATGCCATCCACTTCTGCCGCTGCAATCTCAGTGGATACTGCTTCTGAACTGGCGGATTCTAAAGGTTGTGCAGAGCTGACCTCAGACGTACTGGCTGGAACCGTTTTTTCAGTTGCGTGTTTAGGGCTAAAGAAGTAGAAGCCTGCGATGCTGATCAAGGTCAGGGCTAAGATTGCCGCCAAGCCCAATATGGTTTTTTGGGTCATTTGAATGTTCCCCTCATTTAGTTGGGCACAGTGACTTGACCATTCTGCGCATTAAAGTAAACAAAGCGTGGACAACCACCTTGAAAGTTCACCGTGAAATTACGCCAACCACGGTTGCCAGGATTGGTTTTATAAAGACATTGATAAACCCCACCACCTGTATGACGTGCTTGAACAAGGTAGGATTCACTGGCTTGTGCAAACCAGCCTGCCTGCGCCAATGATGCGCCTGCAAGTAGTGATGAAATCAGAGTCGTTTTTAGGAAAGTTTTAAACATCATCATTTTCTCTTTTTTATAGGCATCACTGGTCTTAATCAGACGCAGTGTTCCCCATGTCATAAATGCTGGAATGAATATCTATGTTTTTTTGAAGTGTTATAGACGATAAAGCACACAAATCTACGCCCCTCAAAACAGCATGAGAGATTCATCTTCATATCGGTAATATGTACTTGAAAAAGTTTTATTCTTAGAAAGTCATGGACACAGCTATGCATTGACTGCACGGCATCAGGTCTAATCACCCAACGGCACAAACATGAAAAAAGAGAAATGTAAAAGACGGTATTGATGTAAGCGCATGGCGTACTCCTTAGGTAATAGAGCTCAACCACAACCACTGTCAATTGATGGTGGCAGAACGAGAAAGGGTTGACAGACTGAACCTAAGAATCAGCACGCCCGAAGGCGTCCCTCCCCCGTCCTACCGCAACGCAGGAGGGACGAACGAGTTCGCCACCAAAAAATTACTTTTTGATGTTCTTAGGTAAGGGTCTGTCAAAACCCGCTGACGATGTAGGTCAGCAGGCTAAGGATAATCTGCACGCTGTAGAGCGTCAAGCAAGTGCAGGACTCTGATATAAATTTTCAGCGCCGTACAGGTGTTCCATCAAACCATTTAAATCCTTTAGGGTAAATGCAGATTCTATTCGGAAGCCCAAACTGACCCGTTTGATTCTCCGGCATGCTATTTAATGCACCCAAAGGACAACCCGCTTCTTCTTGCATGATCCGATCAATCCTCAGCGCGTTTTGTGCATCAGCATCGGAAAGCTGATGATGCATTTCTGGATAAACACATGTGCCAAGATATCCAGTCGCCTTCATCCAGTGCTCATTGATATCATTGCAATATCCCAAAGGATCAGAATAGAGCGATCGGTTAAAGCTCAGATAAAAGTGGATCACATAACGCTGCTGAACATCATCCCGTACAATTTGATAAAAGCGGTAAATGGCTTGTGTTCTATACCAATACTCAGCCGCTAGACTTTTTTGGAAATTTGATAAAAATCGCTCTAACTGTCGCAAATCGATAATTTCATTTCCACCCTCATTTAGACTTAGTTCCAGCTTTAAATCCGCAGCATCGGGATAGATCTGGCTTGTATTACGGTAGGATTCTCTCAGCTTTTCAATCCGCTTCTCGTAGCGCTCATTCAGCTTATGCATTTCTTCAGTTAAGCTGGTGCTTTCAAACAGCCCTCTCAGCCGCTTTACGATCTTATCGATATAAAAACCAGCGCTTCTTTGCGCCGTGACCTCAAAGAACCGAATCTGCTCTTCCTGTAATACACTGCAGTAAGCCTGAAATAACTTGTCTGCCCAAAAGGAAAAAGACAAATGCTCATGAATGCCAACGGCCATCATTCTGCGCCATGCTGAAAAATAACCAGACAGCTTACGTTTAAACTCCTGATCTATATTTTTTTGATGATCTTCGTAATGAACACCTTCTGGAATCGGGGCAAAGCGAATCGTTTGGTAATACTCTAAAACATCCTGCTCTAAACGCGGTGCTGTAACAAACTCTAACTCTGAATGACTCATGTGTTGTCCTATGAATGAATTGATTTCATAGAACTGGCACATTCATAATTTTTTAAACCAAACCTCCTCTTCCAGCTTTGCTAAAGCGGTCTGCGCATCCCATTCTTTGATTCTTCTATTTTCTTCTGTATCAGGTATTGGGCGACCATGATGCTGATAATCCCCCTTATAAAACGTTTTACGCCCTCGTGGTTTAACCAATAACGTCTGCTCGTATTTATCAGGGTCACTGAGATAAGCAACTGCACCCAAAGCATTGTTGCCTTGTTCGGGTGTCGTTCGACGAATATCTCCAATACCTAAACGACCTTGCTTCTCGTAGTTGTCTTTATTCGCTGTCGTGTTGATGTTCCGCCCAAAACCCTTATCGAATGTGATTTCCTTCCACTTATCGATCACTCCCTCAGCAATTTTATAATCACTCTGATGCTTCGATCTATTAATCACCAATGTTAAATGAGCATGAAAGCCTTTGGTTATACCCTGCTCCAGTGCGATCGCATAGGTCAAAAGTGCATCAAAATATCCATTCTTATCAGTGATCAAATCACGCAGTTTTCCAATATGCTGATAGAAGTCATTTACTGTAATTTCACTCATGCTGTCCTTGCTATAGCTCAAATCCACTCTGATCACTAGAACCGAATAATACCCCTTGATTGCGCCTTCGAACTCCTCAAGTAATGCCACTCGATTCAATTCTTTCCGTCTCGCAAAGCTTTTGATCTCATCACGTATCAGCCCTCGATGCGCATGCAGGATTCGTCTTAATGCCTTAATTTCCCCTATTGAAAGCCCTGTCAGATATTCAGCAAAGCTGAGCATGCCACGCTGACTATTGACGTATTCAGTGACTGCAATAAAGGCCCGAATTGATGCTGCATACTCAAGCCCTTCTTGTTTAAACGCTTCAAATGCGCAATACAAGCGTTCTAAGTTAAAAATGAATGCTTCGTCTGAAATATCAAAATTAAGACATACATCTACAAAGCGATGAATGGTATACATCACCCCTGCTTGATGATCCAGATCTAATGGAAACACGTTGAACTTCCTTAACTATGATTCACGTCATAGTTAAGCAATCGACTTATTTTTTTAAATGGAGTCCTTATCTCAAGTAAGGACAAGTCATCCACTATCCGCATATATCGAATAGTGCTCTCATCCTGCATGAACTATTGATCCATAGCATCATCCATATTGGGATATGTATTCAGATCTGTATGACATGTCTCGTGGTTCTTGTTATCTGTATGAGTAATTGTATTGGTATATTTAATATTTATAGTTCTATGATGTATAGTCATTAATCTATTATTAGTATTAATCTCTATATATTAATAATATATAAAACCGTCTTAGCGCAAAAGCAATAATGATAGCCCAGCCGATCAGCACGATTTCCAAACCTTCTGATAAGCTCGGCTTTTTATATGTTTAACGTTACGATAGTTAGGTCAGAAAAATGGTTTTTTCAAAAAAACTTAGCGCAAAAAACTATTCGAATAATGACAAACAGTGGTGATGCAGCAGTCCGTAATCTTTAAGTTCTGCCAGTGTTGGTGAAGTTTCTGTTATTTGCTGTGTAGGAAAATCAAAGCGAGTTCCATCCTGAAAGGGTTCTTGAAACGCCAATTCACTTAAGAAATACCTGTTAGTTTCCGCATGCTGATCAGGGACAAAGCAACAACTGTATGTATTCTGTATAAATGACCGAGGTAAAATCCTAAAAGGCGTCACTATTTCAGTTGCATTTACCAACACCCTTTCCAAACTACTTTTAGTTGCACTGAGCTTTTGGTCAATATCAGAATGTTTCCGCATACATTGCTGAAAAAAATAAATTTGGTTATATGCAATTAGATCCATAAGGGCCATTAAAAACTGATGAATTCTGGACTGCTCAGCATTTAACTTGAAGGTGATCATTGATTCAATTTTATCAGACTCATTTTTTAGCGTCATATCCTCTTTGATTGTTTTGATTTGAGTCGCTTGCAATGAATACGGATAGAGAAAGTCTGTGCACCCTAAACGCTCAAAGCTTTCATCATCGATTACTACTGGGTTAGCTTCTTTCAGCATTTTAAAAAGCGATTTATTCTGACTGTATATCTGGCAGCACCACTGTTCAAGCAAGCTTTGAAAAAGACCTAAGCGGTTGTTCATCCCGCTGAGTTTAGTATGCTGGATAGATGCTAAATGACCCAAAACCGCCTCATCCTTCAAAATATTTTCATGCGGCTTTAAATAAAACGTCGCTGATAATGGGTTCTCTGGATGTAACCGCTTTAGCTCGACATAATGATCATATAACTTCATTATTTCCTGCTGTTGTAACAAAACATAATTTGCATAACCTACAGCATCACGAGACCGAAGAATAAACGGTTTCATCCAGCACAAAGGATCATGTAACAAATAATAGTTTTTGCAATTCAACACCTTCAAGCCAACACCTGAATCTTCACTTTTAGTGTTTGACAACAAGTCGCTCTTTGGATTCAGCATAGTAAAAATAGAGGCCACTTTCTGAACTTCAAAAACATGCGGCTGGGGGTACTTCAAAATATAAAATTTGCCGTAGATCGCAGCATCCCCCCAAAACCTATGCGAAAGGTTTAAAGCGTATATTGGAGACTCTGTTTGAATAAAACTATTTCGAATTGCGCCATCCGCTTGGCAGCGGATAAATCCGTTTTTTTTAAGCTGCTGTATAGCGCGATAAATAGATTGTTTGCTTAAACCCGTGGCTCGCTCAATTTCACCAATTCCACACCCTATAACAACCCCAAACGAGTCTGCACCGTAAAGCAACCGTAATAAAACAAGATAACTTCGATAATCAAGATAGCAGTCGATCTCTATTTTTTTAGGTGAATTGCTAATACTTATGCCATCACTCTTTATAAATAAAGTCTGAATTAATTTTAATAAAGGGATCTGCCTAACCATACGCTTATTACTATTTTCTAACCATTCAATAGACGTGGCTGAATCAAGCCTTATATAAGTAAGATTAAGTTGTAAATGACGAACTCTAGACCTTTTTCCAGTTTCAGGAAAATCTATTTTTAATATTCCCTGTTGTTCCAACTCATTCAATACACCCCGTAATTTTTTAACCTGTATGCCGATCACTTTTGATAATTCACCGAGTGGCAATGATGTACTTCCGACTCCAAAATTTCTGATAAACGTGATTAATGCCCAAAAAGCATAGGCTGAAATTTGCCCCTCCACCCTTTGATAGAAAGCCATAAATAGCGCCAAAAAGCGCTGTTCAGAATCCTGAATAATCATGCTAAAAATTCCCACACACCAAGTTCTCCTTTGGGTATATGTATTTTACAGCAATAATGATAGGCATGAAATGATAATTGAAATTTGTTTTTTTAACAGTTAATGCATAATTAATATTTACTTAATATTTAATTACTGATATATAAATGTTAAGTAAATATTTATGAATTGTAAAATGGCACGACCACATTTAACCTTAGATAAATGGTTATCGACTGACACGGACTTAAAAAAAGATTTCTTGGATCAAGAGAGCTACATGAAGGAAAGTCTATTAACTAAGCTTGATGAACCTGGCCAAAAGATTGTTTACATATCTACAAATCACCCCCAACCTAGATCACATGAGAATTTAATATCAGATTCTCTACAAAACCCGGCTAGGACATCCCACACAAACGAAAGATTTATAAACCCGGCAGAGTAAAACTTGAAGTGCGACATAAACCACCTAATTAATTTAAAGGGTTTATGGAGTATATAAAATTGTCATA
>NZ_JANHGP010000069.1:0-49655 GCF_024494585.1 Acinetobacter sp. 5862 | reverse complement strand
TTTACACTATCATGCGAGATGTTATAAGTCTCGGCAAGTTGTGTGCAGCTAATAGAGTTCGGTTCTGTCATGAGAAAACCCATATAAATGGGTAGAGTACAGGTTGCTGTAGAAGCATGTTTAATTCGTCTAATCACAGATACTTTATAAAGCATTTTAATACTTTTTTGAATCTGTCAATGCGTAAGTCCTAGATTTTTATTCGATAAAGTCCAATTAACTTTGGATAGAACCAACTGGAAATGGGGAAAACGAGATATCAATATCTTGATCTTAGCCATCGTCTATCGTGGAATAGCGATACCTATTGTTTGGACATTGCTCAATAAACGTGGAAATTCAGATACAAAAGAGCGTATTGCTTTGATTCAACGCTTTATCTCCATTTTTGGTAAAAACCGTATTGTGAATGTGTTCGCAGACAGAGAGTTTATCGGTGAGAAATGGTTTACATGGTGAATTGAAAATGACATTAACTTCTGTATACGTGTTAAAAAAACTTTATTGTGACCAATCACTTAGCCAAGAATCATAAAATTAGTGATTTATTTCGTCATCTTCAAGTTGGTCAAACTGAATGTCGTAAACGACGTATTTGGGTTGGTCGAGTGAAACTGTATATTAGTGCGCTACGATTAGAAGATGGAGAACTTTTACTTGTTGTTTCTCCTATGTTTAATGCTTCTGCTATTTGTGTTTAATAAAGAAAAAGCCTGATAAGACAAGGGCCCTATGAAATTTGTCTTGTACAGAGGAAAGTTTTACAGCTTAAATTAAATAGTTTGGTGATTATTGGTTTGGTCACCATGTGTTTTGGTCTATTACTTTCACTCTACGCACCTACAATTTTTGTATTTCAGGCCAGTTATATTTTTTATGGTATTTCTGTGGCGTGCTTATTACCTGCATTTACTACAGGCGCTGCCCAAGCGGTATCTCAGCAATCACAGGTTAAAATGGCAAGTTTTTGTACGGCGATACAGGCATTAGGTTTAATTGTTGGCCCCTTACTCAGTACATTTTTGTACCGTTTTAATACCCATTTCCCATTCTATTTATTACTGTTCTTAACCCTATCGATTGGCCTTTATTTTAGTTGGATGTTGATTCGAAAAGAAGCTGAAACTGCATTGCTACTTGATGAATAAAAGGGGTTTTGGTTAAAAATAACTCATCTTTTTTCTCATAATGCAAGTATTCCGACTGTTTCAGTCATATATTGCTGTTATGAGTCGTCTTTATGTTTATTTTTTAATTAGATTTATTTCATTTGTTTACTATTTGAATTTTAAGCCTATTTTTTAGTTACTCTATAAAAAATATAACAAAACAGAGGAGTAACAATGCTGATTTTTCATGATTATCCTGTTCAGGGGGCAATTTTTGATATTGATGGAACAATGTTTGATACCGAGCGTTTACGCTTCCAGACATTGAAACAGGCATCAAAAGAGCTGATTGGACAGGAATTTTCAGATGAATATTTGATGCAGTGTCTAGGGTTAAGTGCCAAAGCATCTGAGCAGCTGGCACAAAAGTTTTATGGTACAGATGTTCCTTATACTGCTATCTGTAATCGTGCGGATGAAGTTGAATTAGAGTCTGTGCGTAAAAATGGTGTACCGATTAAAAAAGGGCTAATTCAAGTTTTAGAACGTTTAAGAAAATCTGGCCTAAGAATGGCCGTTGTGACCTCAAGTCGTCGAGCAATTGCAGAAGAATATTTAATTAATGCCAATGTCTACAAATTTTTTGATCTATTCATCTGTGGTGATGAAGTTGAAAAAGGTAAACCGCATCCAGAAATCTTTTTAAAAGCGGCACAGAAACTCAATCTACAACCGCAACAATGTTTAATGTTTGAAGATTCGGAGAATGGTATTTGTTCAGCCTATGATGCAGGCGGAATCACGATTTTATTTAAAGACATTAAAGAACCCAATGATCATATGCTCTCTAAAGCAAATTTTTACTATCAAGACATGTATGAGTGCCTGTATGCTTTGGATCAATATATCCCTGAAATGGGTATGCCACAATTACAAGAATTATTTCCGCAAAGTGTCAATCAATTGACTGTTGGGATTCATGGCTTTGGTGCTATTGGTGGGGGATATCTGGCACAGATTTTGTCCTATTGGGATGGTTATACACGCCCAAAACGCATTCTGGCATCAACCCGAAATCGATTATATTTAGAATCAGTGAACAGTTTTGGTAGCTATAGTATTCGATATGATCAGTCTTGTTATTATGAGCGTATTGATAATCTGACTGTGATTGATGCTGACAATGAACAGCAGATGTTAGAAATGTATATGCAATCTAGCCTGATTGCACTGTGTTTACCAGAACAAGCGATTGAGTCCGAGGCGAAAACGATTGCGAAGGGACTATTCGCCCGTTTTATGTCAGCAGATGCGGACAATAATGAGCCCATTACCTTTTTGATTATTCTCAATAAAGTGTGTGCAAAGTATTTGGTCTTAAAACATATCCGTGAAGCCTTACTTTCCATGACGAATGAAGATATTGCAGAACATATTTTAAGTGAACATTATTTTTGCGATACCGTGGTCAATCGAATGGTATCCAAGCTTAACGATCAAGCCTTATTTCGTCAGCTCAATATTAAGCATAATCTGTTCAAACAATATCAAAATGATCTCAATCCAGAAACGATTGAACTTTCAGAGGAAACCGCTCTGACTGTAAAGCAAGAACAGCAGATTACCCATTGTTTAGAAGACATGCGTGGGCAGTTTCAAACAGGGCAATTTCTACAAAATATGGATTTGATCCTATTCCATAGTGAAATGGATATGCCGATTTATGTGGAAAATCGCAGCCCATTGTTGAGCAAAATGCGTCAAATGATTTTGGTGGATCAGATTTCTGAGATTCAAATCATTAAAAATCGTTTGTGGAATGGCTGTCATGCGATGCTTGCTTGGTATGCCAGTTTAAATGGGTATGAGACGATTGGTATTGCGATGGCTGATTTAGCAGTTCGACAATATGCTGAAAGACTGGTTGATGAGGTTAAATTAGGTTTAGCTAATTTAATCCCAAATCAAAAAAAGCAATTGGATCGAATGGCTGAGAGTTTTTTAAACTCATGTCGATCTGCTTATAAATATCCATGTGAACGTGTAGCTCGTGATCCGCTTAGAAAACTCAATTTGAATGAGCGTGTTTTAGGCAGTTTGGAATCGCATGTACAGCAGCAACTTCCTTATCAGAAGTTAATGCAAGGCGCAATTTATGGCTATGTCTATGCACTAAAAATGCTTGGGCTGGACGAGATTAAGATTGTAAAGCATGTCCAGAGCAATATCGAACATATGGACATTACTGAAAATCAGAAGAAAGCCTTGTTAAACCAGCTCTATCAAGGGATTCAGACAGAGCTCAAGGACGAAGTATTCATGTCACAACAATCTGAGGAATTGAAACCTCTAACCGCTTAGGCATTAGTGATTATAGTGTAAAGCAGCTTAACTTCGATCTAGGTTTATGTTTGAATAACACAACTTTAAACAGAATGCTAAAGTTGTGTTATTACAAGCAGACACCCAGCTGATTGCGACCGAAATACGTGATTATCCCGAATGGCACAAGGGCCGTTCAGATTATGGGCTTTGGTATATTGAGATTGATCAACCTGAATTGATTCAATATTTAGATGAAATTCAAACACAGTTTTCTGATCTATTACTTGCTACACAGCAACGCCAATATCACATTACACTATTTGTTTGTGGTTTCTTACAACCTTCAGCTCATCAGTACGATGACGATTTTCAGATTCAACAATTACAGCAGCAGATCAAGCTGATTGAAGCATTACAGCTCAAACCTTTTGAGCTTGAAATCATACAGATCGATAGCTTTAGTAGTGCTTTGTTTCTACAGATTAAAGATCATCAGGGCGTACTAGAACTAATTCGTCAACAATTTGCTCAAGTATCTGGGGAAATTGCAGCACTCGAATATTGTCCACATATTACTTTAGGCTTGTATCGTGAAGCTTGGCTGAGTGATATTGTACTTGAGCGGATGCAACAACTTTCGGTAAAAACTATAAATATTGAGGTCAAAAAACTGACTTTTGGTTATTATAAAGCACAGATTTTACAAGGATTCCTATATTCTTATCGGCAAATTGAACTAGGTTAGACATGTTGCAACTAATTTTAGGTGGGGCGCGCTCAGGTAAAAGTCGTTTGGCAGAACAAACAGCCAAAGAGACAGGTTTATCGGTCATTTATATTGCAACGGCGCAGGCCTTAGATACTGAAATGCAGCAGCGTATTGCGCATCATCAACAACAACGTCCTGATGATTGGCAATTGTGTGAAGAACCTATTTTTCTTGCGGATCAACTGTTGCAATTAGACCAAGATAATCAAGTGATCTTGGTGGATTGTTTGACCTTATGGCTCACCAATTTATTGTTATCCGATCATGCTGAATTACAACAGCAGCAAACAGACAAATTTTTAAACCTATTACCCCAACTCAAATCACATATTATTTTAGTGAGTAACGAAACTGGACTGGGTGTCGTTCCTATGGGTGAAATTAGTCGTCGATTTGTGGATGAAGCGGGACGTTTACATCAAGCTTTAGGGCAATTAGCAAATAAAGTGGTGTTCTGTGTGGCAGGTTTTCCAATGATTTTAAAAGATGAGAAATAATATGACTGAACAAGCGCAATGGTTTTTAGCCGAAGTACAGCAACCTGATCTAGATGTAAAACAACAAGCTGAGCAACGTCAACTTCAATTGACCAAACCAACAGGCGCATTAGGTGATTTAGAGCAAATTGCGATTAATTTATCTGCATTACAAAGAACAGTTTTCCCTAAAATTAACAAACCTTGGATTACTATTTTTGCTGGTGATCATGGTGTTGTAGCAGAAAATGTTTCAGCCTATCCTCAAGCAGTAACTCGTCAAATGTTGCAAAACTTTGCTTCGGGTGGTGCAGCAATTAGTGTAATTGCTAAACATCATCATGCCCATTTACAAGTGATTGATTGTGGGACAGTAGGCGATAGTTACAATTATGTTGGCGTTGAATGCCATACTATTCGTGCTGGCACTGCTAATTTTGTAGAGCAAGCTGCGATGACCAACCGAGAGTGTTTAGCAGCGTTAGAGCTGGGTAAAAATAGCGCCGATCTTGCTAAGGCGAAAGATGCGGATATTTTTATTGCAGGTGAAATGGGAATTGGCAATACCTGTTCAGCTTCAGCACTTGCTTGTTTGTTGCTGTGTGAATCAGCCCAGCAACTGACAGGTTTAGGAACAGGAATTAATATTGAGCAATTACAACATAAAATAAAAGTGATTAATCAAGCAGTAAAGCTTCATAAAGCAAATGTGGCCAATGATGCATTAAAAATTCTGGCTGCCGTAGGTGGTTTGGAAATTGCTGCAATCACAGGGGCTTATTTACGATGTGCGCAAATTGGTTTACCAATTATCGTCGATGGCTTTATTAGTTCGGTCGCAGCTTTATGTGCAGTACGTATTCAACCACAAAGCCGTGAGTGGATGCTTTTTGGACATCAATCAGCGGAATATGGTCATCAGCGTGTTCTAAAAGAATTGGATGCCCAACCAATCTTAGCAATGAATTTACGTTTAGGGGAAGGCAGTGGTGCTGGTGCGGCATTATCTATGATTCAGCTTGCCTGTGTCTTACATAATCAAATGGCAACATTTGCTGAAGCTGCTGTAACAGGTGATAAAGTTGCAGATTGATTTACTGCGACATGGTGAAACGACTTTAAGCCATACGCTACGTGGGCATTTGGATGATGATTTGACTGAACAGGGTTGGTTGCAAATGCAATCAACCATTCAGCAGTACATCACTACTCCAATGGATTGGGATGTGATTATCAGTTCACCTTTGCGGCGCTGTCATTGCTTTGCAGAGCATTTGGCAAATCAACTCGGATTGCCAATGCGGGTCAATGAGCATATCAAAGAAATGTATTTTGGTGATTGGGAGGGTATTTCCACCCAAGTAATTTATGAAGCTGAACCTGAGCGATTAGCAAATTTTTGGCAATTTCCAACGCAATATCATGCTCCAAAAGGAGAGTCTTTGCTTCAATTCAAGCAACGAGTCATAGATGGTTTTGATGAAATTTATGTACAAATGCAGCGACACAACTGGAATAAGGCATTGATTGTGACGCATGGTGGGGTGATTAAATTGTTGACTTGTTTGGCACGTCAGCAAAATCTAGATGATTTATTAAAAATGCCTGCTGAACTGGGCAAGCTCTATCAACTTGAATGCTCTAAAAGATTAGATGAGATGTATTTTGAAGAAAAACATTGATAAATAAGTAATAAGAGATTTTTCGATCATCACACACTGCCATAAAATTGTAATCGAACTGTCATTACTACTGCCTATGATACATGTCATTTCTTAAACGATAAGCAAATTCATTATGAATATATTATTGAAAAGCAGTCTGTTATGTGCAAGTATCTTATTGGCAGCATGTGATAATAATGAGCAACAATCACAGTCTAGCCCGGAACAAAATACCTCATCAAAATATTATCAAACCAAAACACCATACCAACCACAACAACATCTAAAAAAATACGAAGCGATTCCACAAGGTTTTAAACCTGTTTTTACAGAGTTAGTCGCACGTCATGGTTCTCGAGGATTATCGAGCATTAAATATGATTTGGCACTTTATAATTTATGGAAACAAGCCAAGGCTGAGAATGCTTTAACACCTTTAGGTGAAAAACTAGGTGCTGATTTAGAAAATATGATGAAAGCAAATATTTTGCTGGGTTACGGCGTAGATGGGATTCGCCAGTATGGATATGGCAATGAAACGATGCTTGGTATTCAAGAACATCGAGGTATCGCAGACCGTCTTTTACAGCGTCTACCTGAGCTATTTAAAACAGCAGCGACACAACCTGAATCTATTTTAGTTCAAAGCTCAGGCGTAGATCGTGCGGTTGATAGCGCCAAGTTTTTTACTGCTGAATTGATTCAACAACAACCGCAATTGAAGAATCAAATTACACCTACGTCATATACAAGTTTGGTCAGTACCAGTATTCCATCTATTGAAGATGGTGGCGTAGATCGTTTTAAACTTTATTTCCATAGCTTGAATAAAGATCAAGATTTGCTTAAACCATTATCAACACAACAACAAGCAATCTATGATGCAAGTCAAGCCTATCAAAAATTTGAAGCTGAAGATGTATATCTAAAAAATAAGTTAAATGATTTGGCAAAAAATACACGCGCACAGCAAATTGCAATGAATGTACTTAACCCAATTTTTAAGCCTGAATTTGTCAAAAAATTAGGTACGACTGGTTATACTTTCAGTAATAGTGGCGCTTATACCGTGACATCGCCAAAAGGTGAAACCATTACAGAAAAAGGTAAAGGGAAAAATACCATTGCAAGTGCTGTGGATGCCGCTGCTTATCTTTATGAGCTGTATTCAATTTCTGGTGGTATGCAGCTTGAATTAAAAAATGTAAATTTTGATCAATATATGCCTATAGATGCTGCAAAATTCTATGCTGAATTTAACGATGCAAATGATTTTTATGAGAAAGGGCCAAGCTTTCAAGAATCAAATGCTGTCACCAGTAACATTGCTCAAGGTCTAAAACAAGATTTGTTTAAGCAAGTAGATGCAATTATCGATAAACAACAGTCCCACCGCGCTGTGTTACGCTTCGCACATGCAGAAATAATGATTCCACTGGCAACCAGTTTAGAGTTACATGACATGATGCAGCCTTTACCATTACGTCAAACTTATAACTACAGCAATAGTACGTGGAGAGGTGAAGTGGTATCACCAATGGCTGCGAATTTACAGTGGGATATTTATCAAAATGCCCAAGGTATCACTTTGATAAAAATGCTCTACAATGAAAAAGAGACCTTGTTTAAACCATCATGTAAATATGCACAATATAGTACGAACAGTTTCTATTATGATTATTTGAAGCTTAAACAATGTTATCAAGTTCAATAATCCAAGCATTAGTTTTTTCAAATTGGGAATAGCCTTGCTATTCCCAATTTTATTTCCTCATAATTGCTAAATTATGAATCGAATATGATTGAGCTTATATGACGCCTTTTTGGATTGCCTTGCAATTTTTGACAGTTTTGCCGATTAACTTAAAAACAATGCCTAATGCAAAACAAAATGGTCAAGCGATTTTATTTTATCCATTTGTGGGTTTGTTGATTGGGCTGATTCTGTTTGCTTCATCTCTAGTTTTAGTCAAGCTGCCAATTTTATTGATTGCCAGCATCATTTTAGTGTTATGGATTTGGCTCACAGGTGGACTTCACCTAGATGGTTTAGCAGATACAGCTGATGCTTGGGTCGGTGGTTTTGGTGATCCTGAACGTACACTCAAAATTATGAAAGACCCAACCTGCGGTCCAATCGGTGTACTGAGTCTTGTTGTGGTTTGTTTACTCAAGTTTGCTGCGCTGTATGTGCTGCTTGAGCAGCATCTCAATACTTTTTTGATTTTAGTTCCAGTACTTGGGCGTAGTGTTCCATTATTTTTATTTCTAACCACAGCTTATGTTCGTGATAAAGGGCTAGGACGTTCAATTACTGATTTTATTCCAAAGAAACTTGCGTGGACTGTTTTTGTCATTACAATTGCATTACTTTGTGTGTTTAAATGGTTGGGATTGGTGACTTTTATCTGCTTTATTGCTGTGTTGTTTTTTTTAAGAGCCTTATTTATCAAAAGAATTGGTGGGATTACTGGTGATACTGTTGGCGCTGCAATTGAGCTGATTGAGACAGGCTTAATGCTAAGTTTTGTGGTTGCTTCATTTTATATTTGATGGGTTTAATTCTAAAAAATTGATCCTCCTTAAATTAAGAAGGATCAACACGGAACTTAGGATGCTTTTCGGGCTGCTAATGTACAACCTAAGATCACCAATAAAGCAATGAGCCCAGCAATACTGCCTAATAAGATATCTCTGAATGTTTTATCTACTGGTAGCCATGTCCATTTATGTAGATATGCAAAACTAAAACCTTCTAAAACATCTTGTTGAGTGACTTGCGCTGCAATCACACCGCTACTTGGCTCAATATACAGCCTGAGTTGATCACTTAAATTGCTTTCAACTTTAACTACGGGTAAACGTTTGTTGATAAAACCATATTCACCACTAAAACTGGTGACCCATGAGCTTTGTGTAAAGTGATCCACTGGTAAATGTAAATAGTCGGCAGCCAACTGCTTACTTTGCTCAAGCGTATTTAATTTTGTAGCGGCATTCGCATCGATCAATTCAATTGCAGGGGCAGCATTTTTAGCATGATTGTGATGATCATGTTCTTTGGCTGCAGTCATGCTGCCTTGTAACTGTGGTTTACCTGTCAATTGAACCATCCAACCTGCTTGAGCGTGATCTTGAGCAAAGGAGATCGGTACAAGATTAAGGCATTGTACTGGTTGTTGAACAGCCGTTTTCCATGCGACAGCACTTAAATCCTGTGTATAAAATATTGGTTGAATGTTCACAATCTCAGATTTTTTATGCCAAACATGATAGAAACCACTGAATACCCATAGCAAGATAAATATACTTAGACTGATGCCCAAATAGCGATGTAAAAAGCGAATCGGCTTGTGAGCTAAACGATGGTTCTGGCGATTACGAATCCTAAAAAATAATCCAATACCCATACAAGTCAGTACCATAATACCAATTAAGGCAATTTGCATCAGTATATTTTGTCCTGTCCACGGTTGATCACCCTAAGTCCATGTATGACCTAAACGAAATATTTTCGCCATCCACATTTTTTGGTCATTGGATAGTGTGGCTAATCGAGATTGTGATGGATCGACATAAGCCCTTAAACCATTGTCAAAACTTACACGCCAGACAGGCAATAGACGATTCACACTTGGATAATCATCACTAAACTCAGTGATCAGTTCGGTCGAAACGATCTGTTGTTTGGCTAAACCTGTATACCAAATCGCAAGACGTTTTGCATCTTGTTGCTCTCCATCTGTAATGAGTTGACCCGATCGACTATCAAAATACTCCGCAATGTTTTGATTTGGTTGTAAAACTCGATAAGCCACAAGTTCAGGTTGTAGCTGAATGGTTTGCAGTGCTGAAAATTCTTCAATTTTATGCTGCTGTAAAACCAAAGGTGCAGGCAAAGCATTTGTTAAATTCAGTTGCTGAGGTGGAGGCATTCGTTTGACGGGTTGAGGTTGTGTTGCACTCATAATTGGATGCAACACACCTGTTAAAGACCACATCAAAATCAGAATGCCAAGCACCATTCCAAAGCTACGATGAAATTTCAGTAACTTCTTGAGTTGATTGGCATTCATTGTTTATTTTCCAAAATGATAACGTAAACCTAATAAATAGGTTCGTGGTGCTGCAGGCGTATAACTAGCTTGATTACTGCTATATGAAGTGCTGTCAGCATAATGGACATCAGCTACATTCAGAATTTGCCCATAAATCTCATAAGCATTTTTACGATAATTTGCACGTAAATTTAGAATGGTATGCCCATCATATTTTTCAGTATTAGCATCATCGATCCAATATGAACCGACATAAACACCTTCAGCCGAAAGTAATAATGCTGGAATAGGTTTGATTTGATATTCAATTGTGCCAAAACTTTTTGGAGAGTTTGGCATTGTATTGCCGCTATAGTTGAGTATTGATGATGGCTGAAATTCTTTATATTTGTGTTTAGCGATACTTCCAGATAACTTTAAACGTTGATCATACTGTTCAGTAATATTCCAAGTTCCACCAATTTCGATACCTTGATGTAAGGTTTTGCCTGCATTTCGTGGTTCACGGGTATTATCAGGTTTTGTATAACTTAGAACTTCATCCTTACCTTGTAAACGATATAAGGTAATTTCTCCATCCAGTCGGTCATCTAAAACTTTGAAACGTAAACCCGCATCAATATTATTAAATGTAGCTTCTTTTAAGTTTGGTGTGACCAGATTTGCGCCATATAAACTACTAACCTCTGGTGGTACAAAACCTTGTGACCAATTGCTATACAGATCTAATTCAGGTGAGATATTCCATACAAAACCAAGTTGAGGGCTTGCCTTGTGAAAACTACGTTTTTCATCTGGCGCACCTGTCACTTTAGAAGGGGTAAGCTTGTTATCAAAGTCATAACCGATCCAATCATAGCGAGCTCCACCAACCAAATTTAGATTCGGCAAAGCTTGCCAATTTGCTTGTGTGTACAATGCTTGGTTATTGACATCAACTTTGAAATCACGTAACAACTGACGTTGTTTGAAACCCGTATAAACTAGCGTGTTTGGATCACGAAAGACTTGAATATCATTGGTTTGAGCTTGGTTCGGCGAATGATCTGCCATTGCCCCAATGATCAATTTCACCTGATCCAAATTAATGGAATGCTGTAAATTTAAGCCATAAGATTGAAAAGCGTTATAGGTGGTTTGCCCGCTATAAGTTCCTGTAGGCTTTTTATCTTTTACATCAGTGCGAATATTGTAGCTCGGATTTTGATCGGTTGTATTATCGCGATAATATACAGTCAATTGACTTTGTTGCTGATCATCCCACTGATGGTTAATCTGTGATGAAAGACGGGTTGAGTCTACTTCTCGATACGTAAATGTTTGATAACTATAACCTGGACGTGCGCTAAAATCATTTGCATTTAGGCTACCCGTCATATCGGTTTTTAAATGGTTGTAGCTGAAAATATTTTTGATTTGAGTGGCATCTGATATACGCCAATCATGTCTTAAGGTCACACTTTGCTTATTACTTTCAGCATGATCTTGCCAGCTATCACCACGATCACTGGCATAGGCAGACAGTCTTAAACCATGTTCACCATACTCAGTATCAAACGTATTGGATGCACCTAAATCTAAACGGCGATAACCTTCAGAGCTTGCACTCACACCTAAATCAGCAGTTGGAGTTAAACTCGGTGCTTTGGTGAGGAAATTAATCGTACCACCAATTGCATTACTTCCATACAAGCTACTTGCTGGGCCACGCAAAATTTCAATGCTATCAATTCCAGCTAAATTTACTTCATATAAAGCATTGTGGTTAAACACACCGACTGGACGGATTGAAATACCATCTTCTAAATATTGATAAACAGCAGAAGTTGTGATGGGTTGACGAATCGACATCATATGTTGTTCGTTGCCCAAGTCATTCATTAACACACCTGGGGTTTGATTAACTAACTGACCAATGAATGTGGCATGTTTATCATCTATATTTTGGCTACTAATTTTGCTAATCGCAGCAGGAGTATTATTTATAGATTCACCTTCACGACTTGCCGTGACTACGATTGTAGCTAGGGTTTTTGTTTCATTTTCAGAAGCTGTTTCAGCCAGAGTGATTGAGCTGTAGGTAATCGATAGACATGCTGTCGTTAATACTGACAAACGAAATTGAGTATTCATATTTAACTCTATAAAAGCAATAAACGAGGCGGTACCACAGTGAGACACTGGATACGGAATGTTAAAAAAGCATTTTTATAGAGCGAGCGGTGGTGCTTGTTTAATTGGAAAGATATAGAAGATACGTGGAATTTGCAGATCTTCTGACCACGTATAACATAGGCATCGTACACGACTAAACCAAGCCAGTACAAAGATTAAAATTAATGCAATTAAAGGAATAATTGCAACAGCATCTAAACCATGTGTACATAAAGGACAATGCTTCATGATTTGACTAGCAAGGGCAAAAACCTCTTTGGCATAGTCATTCAGTTGATCATGCGCAGTCGGTTGTAAATGCTGTTGATGATGCATTTCATGCATAGCGTGATGGTGACTTGAATGAGATTCAGACAACATCAAACTATTTTTAATATCTGTGACTTGGCAATGTGTAGGCATTGCATAGAGTGCAGGTACGACGCCAGTATGTACCATCGTTGGTAAGAAGATATGCCAGAGTAAACAAAGCAAAGTAATCGCACCGAATGAGGCACGCCACTTTAGCAAGTGTTGACGAAAACTGGACTTCATATCAGCGATACGTCGTAGGGGAAATGTGGCAGCAGTATAATTAAAAAAATGTTACAGTTCAAAACAAATCCAATATTTAAGGACACAAATATATGGCAGATTACCGTATAAATTTTCCAGATTTTTTTCGATGATCAAGAATGGAGAATAGAATCTACAGGGTAGATAATTTTATTATTCACCTATAAAAATGAAAATTATGAATTAAGTTTCTATGACCCTGTTCGTTTGATGCAAACACTAAATGATGATTTAAATTCGAGCCAATATTTTTACAAGAAAATTTAATTGTAATCCCAAACGTAAATAGGGCAAATATTGAAAAAGTAGTTTTAGATCTAGTGAGTCATGAAACTTTAATGGAAAATTTAAAAATAAAAACAGGCTCATGAGAGCCTGCTTTACATCTACTTAAAGATTAACGATTTGGTAAAACATCTTTAAGTGCTTCATGCATTTCTAACAATGCTTTTTCTGTTGTATCCCAATCGATACAACCATCAGTCACAGATTGACCATATACTAGATCACATAGGTTTTCAGGAATATCCTGACGACCACCTTTAAGGTGACTCTCAACCATGATTCCCACGATTGACTTATTCCCATCCAGAATTTGCTCTGTGATGTTTTTGAGAACCAATGGTTGTAAGTATGGGTCTTTGTTTGAGTTGGCATGACTGGTATCAATCATAATCTTGTTGCTGACTTTGGCTTTTGCCAAAGCTGTTTCTGCTTCCGCAACAGAAGAAGCATCGTAGTTTGGCTTGCCATTACCACCACGTAATACCACATGAGCATAAGGATTGCCTTTGGTATTGATAATTGCCACCTGACCATTTTCATTTAAGCCGAGGAAGCTATGACCGTGCTTAACCGATTGCATAGCATTGGTCGCAACAGTTAAACCACCATCTGTACCGTTTTTAAACCCAACAGGAGATGATAAGCCTGAAGACATTTCACGGTGTGTTTGGCTTTCTGTAGTACGTGCGCCAATCGCAGACCAAGAAATTAAATCTTGATAATATTGTGGTGAGTTTGGATCAAGTGCTTCAGTCGCACATGGCAAACCTTTTTCATTTAATTCAAGCAAAAGACCACGACCAATATGTAAACCTTTTTCAATATTGAAAGAGTCATTCATATCTGGATCGTTGATTAGACCTTTCCAACCGACTGTCGTACGTGGTTTTTCAAAATATACACGCATCACAAGGTATAAAGTATCTTTTACTTTTTCACTTAATTCTTTTAAGCGATCAGCATATTCATTTGCAGCTTTAACATCATGGATTGAACAAGGTCCAATCACCACAAACAAACGTTTGTCATTGCCGTCTAAAATATTACGTACAGTTGCACGTCCTTGTAACACAGTTTGAGATGCAGCTTCAGATAAAGGAAGATCAGCTTTCAGTTCCGCAGGGGTAATTAAGGTTTGAATGCTTTTAATATTAACGTCGTCGATATCTGGCTGAGAAACTGGATTTGACTGTAGAGTATTCATTGCTGTCACAAATTCAATCGAAAGAAGAGGTTATTTTGTCTACGAATATAGCATGAAAAGCCGATTGATTAACTATCGATTCGCAAAAATTGCGGAAAACAACCGGCTTTTTTAGAATTAAACCATACTAGATGAAAGGCTTGTTTGTTGAACAACAGCAACTTTATGGGTTTCAACTGGTTTAGGTTTTGCCTTAACTGGATTAACCATAAAGTTAACACCAAGGGCAAATAATGTAATACCTAAGATTCTACGAATAAGTCTTTCTGGCATACGCGAACTAATCAAAGTTCCGACAATGATTGCAGGAATAGAACCAACAAGTAACCACATTAATAAATGAAAATCGACATTACCTGAAGACATATGACTCAAACCAGCAACAGCGGTTAATAAGACAGCATGTACGACATCTGAACCAATAATACGGATCATCGGTAAGTTAGGAAACATAATTACGAGTGCCATAATCCCGAAAGCACCAGCGCCTACAGAAGAAAGGGTAACGAAAATACCTAAAACCATGCCCATGATGACGATATATAAGCGTTTATGCTGGAGAGCATGCTGCTCACTTTCCATATTTGCTTGTTCACGATTACGGAAACGATCAAAGAACTTTTCAACTTGGCTACGAAATACAATAGAGATACCTGTCAAGGTCAACATAAAGCCTAAGACCATGGTCAGTACAGCTTTATAATGCGTTGATTGACTTAAATAATGTTCTAAAACCCAAGAGGTGGCAAAAGATGCAGGAATACTTCCAAGTGCAAGCCAAAGTACAATTGGCCATACAATATTTAGTTTTTTAGCATGTACCATTGAACCGCAAAATTTAGAAATAGAGGCATATAGCAGGTCTGTACCGATTGCAATATGAGGTTCAATTTTGAATAAACTAATCAAAATGGGGGTCATTAATGAGCCACCACCAACACCAGTGATTCCTACACAGAAACCAACCAAAACCCCAGCTAGAATAAATTCAACAGGACCAAACATAATCAATATGCCTAAATATGCAAAAACCAGCATATCTTATGCTTTTTTTAGATAACTCGTTGTGATGAATAGTGATTTACTTATGCAAAAAAAAGCTAAAGAATGTCGATGGCGGTATAAAAACTGACTGAATTACACAGCCATGTTTGATTAATTTGCACTTATGAGTTCGTCGAGTAAATCTTAGTTTGATCAAAGTGACGTAAAATAATTAATTGAAAAGTAGAGTGATTTAAACATTCTCTATTTTGCTAAAATTTTATTTTTGTTAGGTTTTAATTCATTAACCCATAACACAAGTAGAAATGTAATCGGTGTCGCAAATAGCCACCAACTTACAAATCCTATAGCGTTTCCATATTCAAGACAGAGTAGGCTTCCTGCAATTAAAAAGCAGAGGTAAGCAAAAAATTTGAAGAGAGTTTTATAGCGAATGAGATATACTTGCTTCGTTTTGCTGATTTGCTTAGAACTACATTTATATAAGAAGGTCATTCCAATCAGTATCAAAATTAGACTCAAAAAAATCATGCCTTCACCTTATTTTTCGCTAATTTTGTTTTAATTTTTTGTATGGACTTTTCCTGAATAGGTTGAATATATCTAAAAATAAAAATAGCGAATACGGCGCAAATGAGCAGGAATAAATCAACACGCAGAAATAACCAATAACTTGAAAGGTCTGAAATTAATCGATGATTGATGAGATATACAAAGTTATATATTGGTAAAACAACTGCAATCAAACCGAAGAAGAAAACTTGCCATTTCCATAAATATTGTTTAGGCGTGAGTAGGGCTACAATCAAGCTCAGCATCCACACACTAAAAAAAGTATAGATTTCATAATTTGGGGTGGTTTCAGTAATATGTATCAATCTATTTGAAAAAAGATAACCTAGCATGGCGATTGGTAAGCCAATAAACGTCGCAATATTCAAACGATCCACTAAATAAAAACCAAGATGAAACTTCTCAGATTTATTTTGGATTTGGCGCTTCAGACTCCATAGTAGTAGTCCTGACGCAATCATCAAACAACCTAGTATTCCTGAACAGAAGAAAGCAAATCGTAGTAGTGGTTGCGCAAATGTAGCCATATGTAGACCATAAACACCTGCATTTAAGGTGGCTACTGCACTATTATTTCTCGTGTTACCTAAAATTTCTCCAGTACCATCTAAGGTAATTTGTGTCTGATTTAAGGTAATAGAATGATCTTCCAATTGTTTAAAAGTGATTTTTGCTTGATTGGTATTTGGATTTTTAACCTCAATCGTTGCTAATTCTTCATTTTCCCATTGCTGTGGTAATTTATCTAATAATACAGTGATTGGCTGCATATCTGTTTGGGTTGGGGGAGAATCGATATTGGTTGTTTGAGAGATCGTTCTGATCTCCGTGAAATATTGAAATGGCTTTTCAGGATAGAATTGTTTCATACCCCACGGTAAATATAAGTAAAAGAAAATAGCTAAACCAGTAAAAGTAATTGTCAAGAAAAAGGGAAGAGCAAGTACAGAGCAAACATTATGAAAATCGAGCCAAGAGCGTTGTGATTTGAAAGTTCTCAATGTAAAGAAATCCGTAAAGATTTTTTTATGGGTAATAATGCCCGAAACCAATGCAATCAACATAATAAAAGCTGCGATACAAACGATTAGGCGTCCAATAAGCACAGGTAATCCGTACAGTTGAAAGTGGAAATTATAAAAAAAGTCACCGCCTTGTGTTGCAGAAAGTTTAAGTTCTTGACCAGTATTTGCATCCAAGTCTCGGCTTTCATAACCACCTATGC
This sequence comes from Acinetobacter sp. 5862, assembly GCF_024494585.1. Classification (NCBI taxonomy): domain Bacteria; kingdom Pseudomonadati; phylum Pseudomonadota; class Gammaproteobacteria; order Moraxellales; family Moraxellaceae; genus Acinetobacter; species Acinetobacter sp. 5862. The sequence goes on along the minus strand of NZ_JANHGP010000069.1, from coordinate 32,232 downwards.
TTTTTTCCCAATAAATTTTATTGACAGGTTCTTCTTTGTTCGCAACTTTGATATACCAAGATTTCGCATCAGCTGCATTTTTTTCTAAATATTCTGTTGCTGTTTGAATAGCCGTTACTTGATTAATTTGATACTGCGATAGTTGTGGCTGCATCCATAAATTAATCTGATGACGATAATAGGCACTCGTTCCCATCAAAAAAATGGCAAATAAAAGCCATCCAAAAATTAAACCTGTCCATGCATGTAGCCATGCCATAGATTGGCGTACACTTTTGTTTTGCATTATTAACTTAAACCTACAGATAAGCCGAATAAAGTACCTGCCAAAATTAAGCTAATCCAAGTGAGTTTTAACAAAGAATTCGTGCAGAAACTAACAATGATGAATAGTAAATAAAAAATTATAGAAATAAAGGCAGCCAAATAAATGGCTTCAGCTCTAGTGAATGAATGAAGAAATAATGCAGTCAGACATAAGCTCAAATACATCATGCAGACGTAACCAACAACAAAGCTCAAGGTAAAGCGGTAAAAAATACTTAGGCGATAGATGAGCGTAAGTGGTGTTGATTTTGCCATAAATGATTTTTAGCTAGCCAATAGGAGAATAAATATCAAATGAAAATGATTATTGTTAATATTAATAAATTGAAAATAAACTCGCAATCATTTAACTATCGTTAATCAAGATAATTTTTAAAGTAATGAATGGAATTTTAGATTAAACATTATATTCACCAATCTTGAACAATTTGGATAGCTTATTATGATTCGATGTAAAATCATTTTGTTAGAATCATTCAAATATTTCAGTGGGGCATTGGTCTTGTTAAAGCAAAAACTAAAAATTGGTATCGTGGTGGGAGAAGTTTCTGGAGATACTCTAGGAGTGAAACTCATGCGCAGTTTTCGCGAACAAGGAATTGATGCTGAATTTGAAGGTATTGGTGGTCCACAAATGATTGCTGAGGGTTTCCATAGTTATTATCCAATGGAAATTTTATCAGTAATGGGCATTGTGGAGGTTTTGAAAGATATAAAGAAGTTATTTGCTGTACGTGATGGTCTAGTTGAACGTTGGACTGAACATCCAGTGGATATTTTTATTGGAATTGATGCACCTGATTTCAATTTACGTCTTTCTAAAACAATAAAAGAAAAGAATTTACCAATTAAAACAGTTCAATACGTAAGTCCATCTGTTTGGGCATGGCGTCAAGGGCGGGTACATGGTATTAAACGTAGTATAGATTTAGTGTTGTGTTTATTCCCATTTGAAAAAACATTTTATGAAAATTACGATGTTCCAGCAGCTTTTGTTGGGCATCCACTAGCCAAACAATTACCTTTAAAAAATCCAATTGTAGAAGCAAAACATCAGCTTGGCTTATCTGCACATGAAATGCACGTTGCTTTATTACCAGGAAGTCGAAGAGGTGAAATTGACAGACTATTGCCTTTGTTAATTGGGGCTGCGGAAATACTACATAAGAAATATCCTGAACTAGAGTTTCTGATTCCAGCAATTAATGATGCTCGAAAACAACAAATTGAACATGGTATTCAAAATTTAGATGTCACTTTAAAATCAAAAATTTATATTTTAGAAAATACCGATGCTGAATCTAAAATAGGTCGTATGGTCATGAATGCGAGTGATATTGTCGCACTAGCATCGGGAACTGCGACGCTTGAAGCAATGTTATTACATCGCCCAATGGTGACTTTTTATAAGTTACATTGGTTAACTTATATGATTGCTAAGTTTCTCGTTAAGATTCCATACTACTCTTTACCTAATATCATTGCAGGTAAAAAAGTCATCCAAGAATTAATTCAAGCTGATGCAACACCAGAACACCTTGCTTCTGAAATTGAAAAATTAATGGATAATGAAACAGCACATATTCAGATGATGCAACATTTAAGTATGCACAAACAATTAATCTCAGGAGATACTGAAAATCCTGTTGATGCAATTCTGAATTGTTTAAAAACAAATTAAGTTAAAAAAGGTGGCATTTCAAATGCCACCTTATCATTTACGCTCTTAGAATCATTTCATAGCCTGTGTATTTACGAATATTGATGACACCAATATCGAGTAATAAATATTGCCCCTTAATACCATGTAAAACACCACGAATTTTTGGTGTTTTATCCAAATTTAAGGACTTAATTTTTTCTGGATATTGTTCAACTGGATAAATAAATTCTTTAGGCAATTCATGTTCTAAAAATTCAAGTTCTTCATTGAATTCTAAGTTTTGGCTAAACTCATCTCGAATCGTTTGAATTTTTGGTGCAAATTCTTCCAAAATCTGGTCACGTTGCTCAATTAAATTCAATGGTTCAGCTTCACCTTTAAGGAGCTTACGCCAATCCGTCTTATCGGCAATTTGTGTACCAAATAAAGTTTCTAAATGACCAGATAAGCGGCGTGAACCAACTTTTAAAATGGGTAAAGCTTGGGTTGCACCTTGATCTAACCATCGAGTCGGCATATTAACGATACGAGTAATTCCAATTTTTAGTGCACTTGAATTGGCTAGATACACAATATGGGGTTGGAAACAAACCTTGTGTGCAAATTCATCTTCACGACAAGTTCCAAGATGATAATGGCAAGTCTCAGGTTTCATAATACAAAGATCACATTCAGCTTTGGTCTTGAAGCACTTGAAACAGTGACCTTGGGAATATGATTTTGGAGTCTTTGCACCACACGAAGTACAAAAAATATTTCCAGTCCATTCAATTTCTAATTCTTGACCTAATACGAAGGGTAGATCGGTTTCTGAACGATCTAATATAAATTTATATTCAACATTTGCCTTGCTGGTTGGTTGATCAGTTACACTATGCGTTTTGAGCGCTGCGTGCATTTTGTGACAAATGCCTTGTAGTTCCATCAATAAACTCTCATCTTTCTCAATCAAGGGTCGCAGTTATGGCTGAACGAAATGTCATCACTTCTATGCTAGACGATTTATCTAAAGAACAGCCCATTCATACTGCACTTTGTATCGGTCAGCAAATTGATCAAAATGCTGAAATTCAATGGCATCATTTTAACGTAACTGACTTTTTAAATCTGCCATTTACACAACGTTATGATTTAGGTTTTGTATTATTTGATACAGAGCAAATGCAAAACATCACTGAAACACATAAAGCACAGCTTTTAGTGAAGTTACGCGATTTAATGGCAAAAAGGATTGTAGTTGTTAGTAAACGAAATGATGAAAAGCTATTACGTTCACTAGGTTTTACTCAACTTATTGATAAAACTACTCATGATAGTGATTTTGCTTTATGGCAATTTAATATTTTAACTTACAAACATGTTCCTGATTGGTTTAACTCTAAATTTTGGGCAAATCCAGAAAATTGGAATAAATTTCGTTGGTGATTTCTTAGACTTTACTGCGGCTCTGAATAAGCCGCAGTTATAAAATAATAATAAACTGATGAAATGTTCTTGCAAATTTTAACACTTTAACTTTGTTTTCATGTTGAAAAGCAGCGTATGCTTTTCGAATAAATAATTCTAACTGGAATATAAAAATCATGACAGATTTGACAAATATCGTAGAGATTTTAGCGAAACAGGCCTTAGGCGGTCAGCAACAATCTGGGCAAAATAGTGGTGGTTTAGGTGGAATTTTAGGCTCTGTTTTAGGGCAACTTAGTGGTCAACAACAAAATAATCAAAATCAGCCGCAAAGTGGTTTAGGTGGAATCCTAGGTTCAGTCCTGGGTCAGTTAGGTGGTACGAATAACAATACATCTCAGACAAATAGTAATACTAGTGGTAACACAGCACAAACATTACTTATAGCCGTATTGCCGTTGGTTCTTGCTTGGATTCAAAAACAGGGGGGCTTACAAGGTGCATTAGATAAACTAAAAAGTACAGGTTTATCCAATCAGGTACAGAGCTGGGTCGATCCTCAACAAGCAAATGCTCAAGATGTTCCAACCCAAAATATTCAAAGCTTATTTGATGATCAAGATATAGAGCAGGTTGCTCAACAAGCACAAGCGCCAAAGCAAGAAATTTACAGTGCGATTGCGTCTGTATTACCTCAAGTGATTGATTCTTTGACTCCGCAAGGAAGTAATACCAATCCCCAAGAAGCAAATCAAGATATTCAACAAGTATTGAATTTGGTGAGTGGTTTTTTAAAAAGATAAGTATATAAAAATAAAAGGGCGAAACGCCCTTTTATTTAACATTTGAAATAAACTTCTGATTAGAAGTTATATTCCATACCTAAACCAATAACAGTTTTCTTGTTGTTGTCTTTCTGCCAGTCAATTTTTTGTTGAGCAACAACACCGTAGAAACGAGCTTGTTTATTCATCTGGTAATCTGCACCTAAACCATAAAGATCTTGTTTACGATCATCACGACCATCAGCTTCTGTTTTAGCAGAAATATATTCTGCTTTTAACTTCACTGGTGTAGAAGGAATGATATATGCAGCAGTTACACCGAAAGCGTTTTCTTTTAAGCCTTTGTATCCTACAAGTGTATCATCTGTAGGTTTCGCAGTTTGCCATAAACCACCGAATACTAAACCTTCAGCACCTACTTGAGATAAATCAAGTGAGCCAGTTACACGTACTGCATCTGTATATACACCAGATAAGCCATAAGCATTATACTTTGATGCAACTGCAAAGTTACCTGCAACAGCTGCATTTAAACCAATATCTTTATTTTCGTAAGTTAGAGACGTTGAAACACCATCACCAAATCCATTACGACTACCTTTTTGACCACTTGCAGAGTTATCTAGAGGTATTGTTTGACCGTTTTTATCCTTAGTAGTTTCATTCTGTTCACCTTGTTGGAACATAATGTTAAATGCTAAACCAGCCAATAATTTTTTATCAGTTTCAAAACCAATAACATTGTTAAGACGATCTTCACCTGCTAATACAGCTGTCATATCAAGATCATTGTGGTCATTGAAAATATCTTGGTTATTACCAGCAGCTGTTTTAAAGTAAGAATCAAATTTACCAATTTTTAATGTTCCAACACCATCAGATTTAAGACCAATAAAACGATTACGTTGTGTTAATTCCTTACCATCTTTATCTTCACTGTCAGCATTTAATTGCCATTCTGCTAAGTAAACAGCTGAAAGGGTATTCGTTAACTTTTCTTCGCCTTTCACACCAAGACGAGAAGCATTTGAGTTAATTTTTGTTACGCTTTCATCTTTAAAGCCATTCTGGTCGATTTGATCTAAAGTCACATTGAGCTTACCATACAATGTAGGTGCTGCTTGCGCTGCATTCATGGCTAAAGTTGCTACAGTAGCAGCAAGAAGCAATTTTTTCATTGAGATTTCTCCAGAACACTTTTTGTAAATGGCTGATGCCTTAGTTACTGTTATAAGCTTGCTTGTGTACATAAAGTTACACAGCTCACTGACTTGTATGCAGTATCTGCAAACTTTGTGACAGATAAGTGAAAGAAAAATGACAGTTTGATGACGATTCATATTTAGTAATAATTATATTTGTTATTGATTTTTATATATTTAATAAATAAAAATGGGGCGAAAAGCCCCATCGTATGGATAATTTTTTACTTACAGCACTGCTTTAATCTTTTCAGCAAAGGCTTTAATCTTTTCTTGATCACCCATTTGTGCTGCATGACGACCAAGTTCATGAACTGAGCTAGGAATCAAATGGAAGTGCACATGTGGAACTGTTTGCCCAGCAGCAACTCCTGAAAGTTGCATTAGTACGATCCCTTTAGCATCTAAAGCGGTTTCAATTGCTTTAGCTATCTTTTGAACAATTTGAATCGTATAGGCTGCTGCATCAGCAGGTAAATCCATCAAAGTAACAGCAGGTGTTTTAGGAATAACTAAAGCATGACCATCTGCTTGAGGCATAATATCCATAAAAGCGAGGACCTGATCATCTTCATAGATTTTGATTGCAGGTAGTTCGCCTCTTAAGATTCTTGCAAAAATATTTTGGTCATCGTACGCCATGATTACTCCTTTAATATAATGAGATGAGAAGTTTTGCTCTTCAGACAAAAATAGAAAATAAACTGCTAAGACTTAAAAATAAGGCTTTTATTTGCAATTTAATTCTTTTTGACGCTCTTTAATTTCATCTAAGCGTTGTTGCTCTCTGTCAGAAAATTTAGGCTTTGTTGTATGGCAGTTTTCATTACCATATTTAGCCTTGGCATCTGCATCTTTAAAACAAAATCCTTTAGATGCATAGATGAGATTATAGTCATCTTGCAACTTTTTACATTCTTGTTCTGGTGTAGCTGCTTGAAGGTTAAAACCTGTAAGGCTTACCAATCCAACAAAAACTGCAACCGTAAACTTATTCATGAGGTATTCCTCTAGTTAAAAGGCATGAACTCAAATAAATTAAGAAAATATGTCTATTTTCACGATTTGACTTAAGTTCAACTACTAATATACGGTTTATGAATGAAATTTCAATGAAACTGTATTATTGGAGTGTAATTTTTATCACCTTGAGCTTTTTAATTTAGTATAATTTTTGTCCAATCTTCATACATTTTGACAGCAGAAGAAAAGTCGCTATTGGGTTCTGCAGTAAGGTTTGCTGCTTGAATCAAACTCTGGGTTAAGGCGAGGATAGGCGCTGGAAGCTTTGCATCATGTACTAAGTCTAAGGCAATCCCTGTATCTTTTGCCAATAAGGGCAAGGCAAAGGTGCATGGAAATTCACGACTCAACACACGTTGAGGGAAGATATTTTCCGTCACGAGACTTTTGCCACTAGAAGCATTAATACAATTCAAAGCTGCATCTAGGTTTACACCATGCGCTTTGAGTGTACTAAATCCCTCTGCAACCGACCATAAATTGACAGCTAGCAACATATTGTTGATGGCTTTTACTGCAAAGCCTGCACCTGAATTGCCGACATGCTGAATCAATTTTCCAACGGCTGCCATTGCAGGATAGGCACGCTCAAACGCATTCACATCACCACCGACCATTACGGTTAAAGTCGCATTTTCTGCGCCAATGGTTTGCCCACTGACAGGCGCATCAAGAAAATCAATATTTTGTATTTTTAACTTTTCTGCCAAACGGCGGGCCGCATCAGGAACGCCACTGGTGCAGTCAATCCAGATTGCACCTGATTTAATCTCAACACCATCAATCAAAGCTTCAACATCTGCACTGGTTGGCAGACATGAAAAGATAACATCTGCCTGAACCGCTTCAGCAAGTTCAACCGCCAAAGTGCCAAATTCTGTTGCATGTTGCTTAGCTTTATCAAAGTTACGATTCCAAACGTAAACTTTTTCGAAATACTTGGGTAAATGCGCAGCCATGCGATAGCCCATAGCACCTAAACCGATGAATGCAACAGATTGAGTCATAGTTTACCTTTTTATTGGAGTTGAACGTTCTGATAACCAAGTTGTCAGTGTTGGCCAGAACTCAATTGAACTGTTTTGACTAGACATTAAACCTAAGTGTCCGCCAGGTATCAGAGTAAACGTGACATCTTGACTATTTGTCAACTGTGTTAAAGGAAAAGCTGCCTCAGAAGTAACAAGTTGATCACTTTTACCTGCACCAACTAACAATGAACATTCAATGTTTTTAAGCTCAATGGTTTTATTCTTTAATGTGATTGCACCATTTTTTAATGGATTTTGCATCCAAACATTAAACAACATGTCTTGGTTGATCCCCCCAGGGTAATCAATCATATTATTTAAGAAATGGCTGAGTGTGGCGTCTTCTTGTACCAGTTTGAGGTTATCAAGATTTTTGAGCAATTGAATATTGCCATCAATCCAACCCTTAGGATCTAACAATTTAAAACCTAATGAGTTTAAAAAACCAGGTGAATGAATCATCAACTTAGGTAAACGGTTATAGATATAATCTTTGATGGTTCGGTTACGCGTCGTAATATATGCCAGTGTTTTATATAATTTTCCGATATAACCCGATGCATAACTATCAATCGGGCTACCTAAAACAATTAAATTTTTAACCGCATTTGGCTTGTGTCGAGCAGTGTAAAGTGTGACAAAAATTCCAGCCATACTCCAACCATGCAAAGAGATTTTTTCAGATTTAGAATGCTTTTGAATCGCCTCAATACAACGTGGAATAAATTTATCGATAAATGATAAAAAATTCACTTGGTAGTTTTTGTAAGTCAACTTACCCCAGTCAATTAGATAAACATCAAAACCACTTTCTTGAAAATGTTTAATCAAAGAGCGGTATGGATATAGATCATAAATATCCATGTTGATGGCAAGAGGAGCTGTAAATACCAATGGCTCTTTGTAACGTTTGTTCTCAGAAGCATAAAAACGAACACGAGTTTGTTTAAATTCAGCAATCACTTGATAAGCTGTCGATTGTGACAATACAAGCCTATCTGCATCGAAGACACGCATAGCCAGATGTTTAAAATTTATTTTTTGCTGTTCTACAAGTGATTTCATCTTTGAAAGTCTCATCATGAGTCAAGATTGCACGAAGTCTAAGCGATAATTTCATCTTATGCCTTGACCTTAAATACGTTAGGCGCTCAAAATGTTGGCATATTTAAACACCTGATCATAAGGCATACAAAACGATGAATCCAAGCGATGATTTAGAATACCAACTTGAAACACTGGCTATTCGCACAGGGCATGATCGTACCTTTGAAGGGGAACATAGTGAACCTATCTTTTTAACATCTTCTTTTGTTTGCGAAAGTGCCGCAGATGCTGCTGCAAAATTTTCTGGGCAAATCGCAGGAAATACATACTCACGGTATACCAATCCAACAGTGCAAGCCTTTGAAAAACGTTTAGCAATATTAGATGGCGCAGAGCGTGCAGTTGCGACCAGTTCTGGTATGGCTGCTGTACATGCGATGTGTATGGCATATTTAAAAGCTGGCGATCATGTGATTTGTTCTCGCGCAGTATTTGGTTCAATCATTGCTTTATTTGAAAAATATGTTGCTAAATTTGCTGTAGAAGTGACTTTTGTCGATTTGGATGATCTTGAAGGCTGGAAACAAGCGATTCGTCCAAATACACGTATTCTCTTTATTGAAACACCCTCGAATCCTTTGGCACAGGTTGGTGATATGCAAGCAATTGCAGATATTGCCCATGCCAATGGCGCATTATTTGCTGTAGATAACTGTTTTTGTACACCAGTATTGCAACAACCGATTAAGTTTGGTGCTGATTTAGTACTTTATTCAGCAACAAAATATATTGATGGTCAGGGGCGTGCATTAGGTGGTGCTGTAGTCGGTAAGAACGATTTGGTTGAAGAAATTAATGGCGTTGTGCGTACCCTTGGTAATTCAATGAGTCCATTTAATGCATGGATTTTCTTAAAAGGTTTAGAAACGCTGAGTATTCGTATGAAAGCGCATTGTGAAAATGCACAAATACTTGCGGAGTGGTTACACCAACATGAAAAGGTTGAAAAAGTGTATTACGCAGGTTTGCCTGACCATCCTGGACATGAGCTTGCTAAAAAACAGCAGAAGGGTTTTGGCGGTGTTGTATCTTTTGTCGTAAGAGGCGAACGTGAAGGTGCGTGGACGGTTATTGATAATACGCGCTTCTTATCGATTACCAGTAATTTAGGCGATGTTAAGTCAACAATTACCCATCCAGCAACCACCTCACATGGTAGAATGTCGCCTGAAGCCAAACAGGCTGCAGGAATTGAAGAAGGCTTAATTCGTGTTTCTGTTGGCTTAGAAGATATTAATGATATTATTCGCGACTTATCACGCGGTTTAGATTTAATTTAACGAGAGAAACTTATGAACATTAATATGCTCATGCAGCAAGCTCAGCGCATGCAAAAAGATATGGAATCGAATCTTAAAAAAGCCAAAGAAGAGCTTGCTAATACTGAAGTTCATGCTGAAGCTGGCGGCGGTTTGGTTAAAGTAACTATGACTTGCCGTAATGTCGTTAAGCGTATCGAAATTAGCCCAGACTTATTACAAGATGAAGCTGATATGATTGAAGATCTGATTGCTGCTGCGATGAATGATGCAGCACGTCAAGCCGAAGCTATTTCTGAAGAAAAACTTCAAGGTGCCAATTCAGGTATGGGCTTACCACCAGGTTTATCTGGTTTATTCTAAGCCAAAAGTCTCTAAGTCTTTTGGTGAGGCTTAGAGAACCTTTTTTATAAATAATAGAGTTGATCTGTGTTTAGTGAACGATTTGAACAGCTAGTTCAAGCATTGCGTATTTTACCAAGCGTTGGTCCAAAATCTGCACAACGGATGGCATTACATTTGTTGATGAAAAATCGTGAAGGTGCTTTTGCATTATCTTATGCATTACACGAGGCTTCGAGCCATATTCACGAATGCCATATTTGTCATTCATTAACTGAAAATGAAATTTGTGATATTTGTGCGTCTGTAGAAAGAGATGAGCAATTGCTTTGTGTGGTTGAATCTCCAGCCGATGTCATGGCAATCGAACAAAGTGGAAGCTTTAGAGGAAAATATCATGTACTTGGTGGTCATTTGTCTCCATTGGATGGAATAGGTCCTGAAGAAATTGGTATTCCATATTTGATTCAACGATTAAGCCAAGGACAGATTGAAGAAGTAATTTTAGCAACTAATGCCACCGTGGAAGGTCAAGCGACAGCACATTACTTAGTTGAGGCAACGAAACATTTGCCAATTCACATGACTAGAATCGCACAAGGCGTGCCACAAGGTGGCGAATTAGAATATGTCGATAGTCATACGTTAAGTCAAGCGGTACATAATCGTATGAAGATGAAATAATTTTATATTTATTGTAAATTCATGCTATTAATTTAAACAAATAATTCACTTTTACATTTTGTCTAACATTATTTTAGGTATATTTGCTTTAATTTATGGCAGTATAATCAAACGAAAAGGATTTTCGTTTTTGATGAATAGAATAGGAGTAATTTCATGTTTTTCATGTGGAATAGTGATTAAATTCTTCTTTGTAGATTTAGTTTCGTTTCAGCAAAAACTGTATTTTTACAGTTGTATTGCTAGTGTTTTTTATTATTTTACTTGAGCAAATATGTTTCAGTTCATTCAACAGCAAAAAGACCTTGCTGTTCTCCTCAGTCAAATGGAACAATGTTCTACCTACGCACTTGATACTGAGTTTATTAAGGTTGATACCTTATATCCAAAACTTGGGGTATGCCAGATTAATTGTAATGGTCAAATTGCTTTACTAGATGGAGTAGCACTTGATTTAGAGCAGTTTTGGCAGAAGGTTTTTACTGCACAGCAGAATATCTTTCATGCTTGTGGCGAAGATATTGATTTAATTTATCATTATGCAGATCAAAAACCATTAAAAAATGTATTTGATACGCAGATCGCAATGGCATTTCTTGGTCATGGGCTTCAGGTAAGCTATCAAAATGCATTAAAAACCTGCCTAAATATTGATATTGATAAGGATCAAACTCGCTCAGATTGGTTGGCACGCCCTTTAAGCCAAGAGCAAATTAATTATGCCGCAAATGATGTATTATATTTGACAAAGCTCGCTGATACATTAAAACATGATTTACAGCGTAAAGGGCTTTATCAATATGTTTTGGAAGATTGTCAGAATTTAACGAAAGAAATTGCGATAGAAACTCCATTGACAGAGCTATATACCGATATTGGTAATTATCGCCATTCACGTCGTGAGTTAATGCAATTACAGCAGCTCAGTATTTGGCGTGAGCAAATTACCAAAGCCATGAATCAACCACGTAGTTTTGTTCTCAAAAATACAACAATGCTAGATTTAGTGGAAAAAAATCCACGTAATAATTTCCAACTTGCCCAAGTTAAAGATATTCGTCCAAACATTGTACGTGAACATGGCAAAACCATATTGGATTTATTAAAGTTTTTACCACCTGAAGATGAATGGCCATTAAGAATGGCAAGACCAGTGAAGAATAATTCTAAAGAAGTTTCGCCTCAAATTGATGCTTTAATCGATCGAGTCGTGTTTGAAACTGGCATTCCTAAAGAAGTCTTACTACGTAAGAAATGGTTGAATGCAATTTATGAATATGTTGTATTCCATTTAGAAGAGCAAGAATTGCCGAGTTATTTGTTAGGCTGGCGCTACGATATCTTGACCAAGCCATTGGTGTCATTACTGAGACAAGATATTGAATATTTGGCGGCGCAAATGAAGTTAGCTAGGTAAAATAGTTCAGCTGTGAAAGACGACTGTTGCGTTAACATTCGTTAATGTACCTAGTTTTTTTTTCATGTATGCTGTTTAAAGCCTATTGGAATAAAAATGACCAATAGTCTCTAAGATTGATAAGAGTTGTGAGTAAACATGCACTGCGATATTTATAGATCAAGCAAAAAAGACGAAATGTATATGTATATTGCTCGTCCAAATTATTCTGCAGATCAGGCATCAGAAAATCCATTTGAGTCTGTTCCTGAGAGTGTCTTACAAGCTTTTGGAAAAGCTACTTTTGTAATGCATTTGGAACTTCATGGTGAGCGGAAACTTGCACGTGTAAACGTATTGCATGTCTTAGACTCATTACAGACCAAAGGCTTTTTTATTCAAATGCCGCCAGAAGGACTTATTAATCCAAATGCGGTAGCGCCAGAGGGGTTGCGTGGTGCTTGAAACGATAACTGCAATTTGGTCTCACATTCTTTCGCTACTGGAACAATTTCCTGAAGAGAATGTTGCGATTATTGTGTATGTTACAGGTGCAATGATTGCATTATGGTGTTGGTATCGTTTGATGTCACGTATGCCTAATCCAATAGGCGGAATTCTTTGGATTATCGTTTTTGCAATCCTTGCCACACCAACAATTTCTGAAGGTCCCAATTCAGAATTAGCACCTGCTATTTTTGGTTTGATTTTTGGCGTACTCACAAAAGAGCATGTTTTAATCTGGTCAAATTTATCTTTGATTCTATTTGTCATTGGTACAGGATTATTGATCGGCTTCTGCTGGTCAAAATACAGTGCAAATAAACTTGCACGTTCGGTTTAGATATTCACATAAAGTTAAAGAAAAATAAGGTTTTCAAATGTCTGCTGATACACAACACTTCACTGGTACAGATCAATATATTGCAACTGACAGCCTGAAACTTGCGGTAAAAGCCGCGCGTGCTTTACAAAAACCATTATTGGTGAAAGGTGAGCCAGGTACAGGTAAAACATTACTTGCAGAACAAGTTGCAGAAAGTTTAGGTCTAAAACTAATTACTTGGCATATCAAATCAACAACCAAAGCTCAGCAAGGTTTGTATGAATATGACGCAGTTTCTCGCTTGCGTGATAGCCAGTTAGGTGATGACCGAGTCTATGACATTAAAAACTATATTAAACCGGGTAAATTGTGGGAAGCATTTACGAGTGAAGAACGTTGTGTATTGTTAATTGATGAAATTGACAAAGCAGATATCGAGTTCCCGAATGACTTATTGCATGAACTCGACAAAATGTCGTTTTATGTTTACGAGACTGGTGAAACCATTACCGCAACACAACGCCCAATTGTGATTATTACTTCGAATAATGAAAAAGAATTACCAGATGCATTCTTGCGTCGCTGCTTCTTTCATTATATTGAATTTCCTGATGAAGCAACGATGCGTGAAATTATTGCAGTGCATTTTCCAAATATTTCGAATACTTTGGTCGGTGAAGCATTGCAAATATTCTTTAAGTTACGTGAAGTCACGAATTTAAAAAAACCACCATCAACGTCAGAGTTAATTGACTGGTTAAGCTTGCTTATGGCAGATGATATGCCTGAAGACGTATTGCGTAATCATGATAAATCTAAAGCAATTCCACCATTGTATGGTGCGCTGATTAAAAATGAACAAGATGTACAATTACTTGAACGTTTAGCTTTTATGTCACGCCGCTAAGAGTGTAATCACATGTTTGTGCGATTGTTTTACACCTTACGTAAATATGGTGTACCTGTTACAACTCGTGAGTTGATTGATCTCAACCAAGCGGTTGCATCAGGTCTGGTATTTGCAGATCAGGAAGAATTCTATCAGTTGGCTAAAACAGTTTTAGTCAAAGATGAACGTTTCTTTGATAAATTCGATCGTGCCATGAAAGATTATTTTGATGGCATTGAAACTTTTGATTTAGATGAACTACTTAAACAAGTTCACAAGTTACCTAAAGACTGGTTTGACCTAGAACTCTTAGAAAAACATCTGACACCAGAGCAACGTGCTGAACTACAAAAAGCAGGTTCTTTAGAAGAACTGATGAAAATGTTGGAAGAACGTTTACGTGAACAGCATAAAAAACATCAGGGTGGCAATCGTATGATTGGCACTGGCGGAACTTCACCTTTTGGTGCTTTTGGCGATCATCCAGAAGGTGTCCGAATAGGTGGGCCAGGGCGTAAACGTTCAGCGGTAAAAGTATGGGAGCAGCGTAAATACCAAAATCTTGATGATGATCAAGTTTTGGGAACACGTCAGATGCAAATTGCATTACGCCGATTACGTAAGTTTGCGCGTCAAGGCGCGGCTGAAGAGCTTGATGTTGATGGGACTATTCGTGAAACCGCTAAGCAGGGTATTTTGGATGTGCAATTGGTTCCTGAACGGCGTAATCGTATTAAAGTGCTGATGCTGTTTGATGTTGGTGGTTCAATGGATGCCTATATCGCTGAGTGTGAAAAATTATTTAGTGCGGCGAAGTCTGAGTTCAAAACCTTAGAATATTTCTATTTCCATAATTGTCTCTATGATTATGTTTGGAAAGACAACCATCGCCGTAGTTCAACTCGTATGAATACATGGGATTTATTCCATACTTACGGTCGCGACTATCGTGTAATTGTTGTTGGCGATGCCAGTATGGCACCATACGAACTCAAGTCGGCAGGTGGTTCAGTTGAATACATGAATGATGAGTCGGGCGAGGTATGGCTTAGACGTTTACGTCAGCATTTTGACAAAACCGCTTGGTTAAACCCTGAAATGGAAGGTTACTGGCATTACACCCAGACCATTAACTGGATCAAAGAAATTTTTGAAAATCATATGTACCCAATGACACTAAAAGGCATTGAAGATATGACGCGTTATTTGTCACGTTAAAAATTCATATGAATACTTTATAATGACCGCTTCTGTATAGAGGCGGTTTTTTTTCTGTTAAATAGATGCTAATCCCGTTAGAATAAAGCGTTTTTGCAATTAGCACTTTTGGAGACGCCTAAGTGGAGCGACCTACAATCAGCCCTGAACATTTACAAGAAGCGGCTGAAAATTTAGTAACCATTCGAGATTTTATTCGTTTTGGTGTAACCGCACTTCGTCAATATGATGCACACTTAGGTCAAGGTACTGAAGATTATTTTGCGGAAAGCGCTGCACTTGTTTTGCAAACACTTTCCCTAGAATGGAAAGCTGATGCAGAAATATTAGATGCAAAATTATTACCAACTGAAAAAGCAGAATTTTTAAGTCTATTAGAACGTCGCATCAATGATCGTATTCCAACCTCATATTTATTAAATTTGGCATATTTCTGTAATAAACCTTATTATGTAGATGAACGTGTACTCATTCCGCGTTCGCCAATTGCTGAATTGATTGAACAACGATTTGCACCATATTGTTTGAATGAAAATGGTCAAATGCTCGAAGCATTGAATAATTTACCAGAAAACACGAATCCGAAAACGCCACAACGTATTTTAGACATGTGTACGGGTTCTGGCTGTATTGCAATCGCTTTAGCTTATGCATTCCCAGATTCTGAAGTCGATGCAACTGATATTTCCAAAGAAGCTTTAGAAGTTGCATCAATTAATGCTGAACACCATGATAAGCAATATCAAGTCGCATTACTTGAGTCTGATTTGTTTGCAAAAATTCCTGCTGAAAATCAATATGATTTAATCGTAAGTAATCCTCCATATGTAGACGCAGAGGATATGGCAGATTTACCAGAAGAATTCTTGCACGAGCCTGAGCTTGCACTTGCTGCTGGTCAAGATGGTTTGGATTTGGTTCGTAAAATGTTAGCGCAAGCTGCTGACTATTTGACAGAAGATGGTTTAATCGTCATTGAAGTCGGTAATTCAGAATGGGCAATGCGTCAAAACTTTAATACTGTTGATTTCCATTGGCTTACATTCCAAAAAGGTGGTTCTGGTATTTTTGCATTAACTGCGGAACAATGCCGCCGTTATAAAGATATATTCCAGCAATCTATTCAAAATTAAGGGGCTGAAAATGGCAGGCAATAGTATTGGTCAGTTATTCCGTGTGACCACATGTGGTGAATCACATGGTGCTGGCTTGATGGCAATTGTAGATGGCGTACCACCGGGACTAGAACTTTGCGAAGCAGACTTACAAAAAGATTTGGATCGCCGCAAGCCGGGTACTTCTAAGTTTGCAACGCAACGTAAAGAGCCTGATCAAGTTGAAATTATTTCTGGTGTTTTTGAAGGCAAAACTACGGGTACATCAATTGGTTTATTGATTCGTAATACAGATCAAAAATCAAAAGACTACGGTAATATTGCCCAAACATTCCGTCCTGGTCATGCTGATTATACCTATACTCAAAAATATGGTTTCCGTGATTATCGTGGTGGTGGTCGCTCAAGTGCACGTGAGACAGCAATGCGTGTTGCGGCAGGTGCGATTGCTAAAAAGTATTTGGCAGAAAAATTTGGTATTGATATCCGCGGGCATGTAACACAGATCGGGAATGAAATTGCAGAAAAGTTAGATTGGGCTGAAGTGCCAAATAATCCATTTTTCTGTGGTGATGTTGATGCAGTTCCTCGCTTCGAGCAATTAGTCACAGCATTGCGTGAGCAAGGCACTAGTTGTGGTGCAAAACTCGAAATTATTGCTGAAAAAGTACCCGTCGGTTGGGGTGAACCTGTATTTGATCGTCTCGATGCAGATATTGCTCACGCTATGATGAGTATCAATGCGGTTAAAGGCGTTGAGATAGGGGATGGTTTTGCAGTTGCTGGACAGTTTGGTCACGAAACTCGTGATGAATTAACCACAGATGGTTTCCTTGCAAATCATGCTGGTGGAATTTTAGGTGGTATTTCAAGTGGTCAAACGATTCGTGTCGCGATTGCTTTAAAACCAACCGCAAGTATTACCACTCCTGGTAAAACCATTACGATTGATCGAGAAAACACGGATGTGTTAACCAAGGGTCGTCATGATCCTTGTGTGGGCGTTCGAGCGACTCCAATTGCTGAAGCAATGTTAGCAATTGTTCTAATGGATCATTTTTTAAGACATCGTGCTCAAAATGCTGATGTTGTAGTTCCATTCCAACCAATTGAGCCATAATTTTAATTTTTCACATACTTGCGACACTTTGCGCGCAAGTATGTTTTTTAATAATAAAAAATTCATCTTATAAAGTCTCAGAAATTACATTTTCACTCGTTGCAACATGATATTGATTTCTACCATTATTTTTTGCTACATACAAAGCATGATCTGCTTGAGAGATAAACTCTGATAGGCTGTCATTAAGATGAGGAGTTGTTGTTGCAACACCCACACTGATCGTTACATATTTAGAGACATTACTTCTAGGATGTGCAATCCCTATATTTTGCATTAATTGCATTAAACGTTGAACTTGTATCAGTGCTTGATCTTTATCCGTCATGGAAAATAAAAGTAAGAACTCTTCACCGCCATAACGTGCCGCAAGATCTCCACTTCGCGATGAGATTGAACCCAGCAAAATGGCAATTCGTCTAAGACATTGATCCCCCTGAATATGGCCTAATGTATCATTGTATAGTTTAAAAAAATCGATATCGATCATCATGATTGTGATAGGAACTTCATGACGGATTGAGCGTTTCCACTCATTTTCAAGCACTTCATCGAGGTATCTACGGTTCGCTAAACCAGTTAAAGCATCTTGTTGAGATAAAATTGAAAGTTGTTGCGCCTGACGCATAAGCTCTAATCGATTTAGTTCGATCATACAGTCTTGTAGATAATTCTCTCTATGTTGCCGATCTATTGCATAAGCTAAAGCCATTCCTAGAAAGCTACTAAAAGTATAAGTTCGATTTAAGTAAGTCCAATCAATTGATCCATTAAGCCAAACACTAATGGCAATACCAATTAAACCACCAGACCAACCAGCAAACATCGCTGTATAAAATCGCATACCAACGAAGCCATATATAATGACCACGGCATACATCATGGCAGCATGAAAAAGAACGTTATTCTGGCCATGTTCAAATACATTAATTAACGTGAAAGTAAGAGCGACGGCACCTATAGAGCCTAAGCAAACATAGTAATCAAACCATCTATTCATTGATGGAATGAAAGCAAGTAACCATGCAAAAAGAATTATCATGCCGACCCAACCGTAGTACGCGACCCATGCAGTGCGTAGCTCTGTAGGTAGAACTTGATAAGTACCAAAACTTAAATATAAATAGAAGAATAGAATGATTGGTGCACGGTAACGGAATTCATGTGCAGCTTCATTTTTATACTGATCTTTATAAATGACTTCTAATTCTTTAGGAAACCAAACTAAATTTAGTCCGCGAGAGATTAACAAGTCAATCTGTTCTTGCCCGAGTAAGTTGGATGCTTTTAACTTCATCTTAATTCTCATCGCCCCCAATGTTCTTATAAATGTAAATAGGGATTGTTAACTACGTTACACTGTATTAAATAAAATGTGTATTGGATTATATAAAATTAATCATTTTTTATGATAATCAGATTTTATTGCCAGTATTCTATATTCTTCGGGTGTAATATGAATGTATTAGCAACGAATATAATGATTAAACTTAATAAAATGCTGAACAGATAAAAAATGTTACAAATTAAATAGCAATCATTGTATATTAATTGTATTACGATTAAATCTAGCTATAAAAATAAGCAGCAATCGTGGAAAATAATTGAAATAAGTCATACGAAATAGGATGGATCGAAATGACTGTTATGAAGCAATATGGAACAAAACTAGAAATAACACCTCACTCAGAATGGGCACAACAATTTTGGGATGAACTTGTTCCTGCAAAAGAACGAGTAAGCAAACACCCTTTATTTTTAGATATGGCAAGCGGTAGCCTAAATTTAGAATGCTTTCGGTCAGCATTATTAAATTTTTACCCTTTGGTTGCTCATTTTCCATCATATATGGCAGGTGCTTTGGCTAAAGCGACGGCTTTTTCTTTAGATGGTGTAACTGAGACTAGAGATTGGTTAATTCAAAATATCAAAGTTGAAGAAAGACATTTACATTGGTATCAAGATTGGGCGAAGGGTTTTGGCATAACGACTGAAATGTTGAATGAAGTTAGACCACCAGTAGCAATGAATGCAATCAATCATTTTTTATGGGATGTAAATTTTAGGGGAAGTTTAGCGGAGAGTATTGCTGCAACAAATTTAGCAATAGAGTGGGCGACAGGCGATTGGACCATTCATGTTTATAAAGGAATACAAGCTTATACAGAAACACCAGAAGTAAATATTAATAAAAGATCATTGGCATGGTTAAGAGCTCATGCACACTATGATGATCTACATCCTTATGAGGCGATGGAGCTGATTAAGAGATTATGCGACAAAGATCCAGTTTCTCAGAGAAAAGCTTTTTTAGCAGCGAAAGAAGGCTTGGCTTATTATGAGCTGGCTTTAGATGAGTGTTACAAGTTACAAAATAATAATTAAAAATACTGAATAAACTGCTATTTAGTTGGAGTACTAAGTAGCAGTTTTATTTAATTTTTTAAACTGAATTCATTTTATCGTAGAAATTCTTTAATTTAGGGAACTCCAGTGGCGGGTTAAGTTGTCTAGATTAACTATGTATTCTTCAAAACGAATAAAAATTTTTTCTCGTTCTTTATATATAGGACATGGTAGGCAATAAAAGTTTGGTGCTGATCAATATCATTTAATATTTAATAAAGAACTTCTAAAGCAGAATTACAGCAATTTTTGTCGTTGAACCAAATCGATAAGCATCTAGGCTATGCAGATATTTCTCATTTTTCACGTGCTTTTAAAAAGTGGACAAATATGACGCCAAATAACTATAGAATGCCAAAATAAAGAAAATAGACTATCTAACTAATGTTATAATAATTGCGCATAATGTATATTATGTTAAATAAGATACACCTAACAATAACTTCATCTTTTCCACTCCTTAACTACTATTCAATAACTTAAGTGATTTCAATTTTAATTACGTTCAAATTCCAACCCTCTCATTTTTAACTAGCCTAGGTTATAATAATGGTCTTCCAAAATATTGTTGCTCTATTATGAACGTCTCCAATGACCCTCTACACGGCAAAAAACTTGCTGACATTTTGGATGAATTATTGGATTACTACGGTGGCTTTGAAGGCTTAAGCCGTAAAATTGAAATTAGATGTTTTTGCATAGATCCAAGTGTTAAATCATCATTGCGATTCTTGCGTACCACACCATGGGCACGTGAAAAAGTAGAAAGCTTATATTTGTGTCTTACGCC
Organism: Acinetobacter sp. 5862; assembly: GCF_024494585.1. Lineage (NCBI taxonomy): Bacteria > Pseudomonadati > Pseudomonadota > Gammaproteobacteria > Moraxellales > Moraxellaceae > Acinetobacter > Acinetobacter sp. 5862. The sequence goes on along the minus strand of NZ_JANHGP010000069.1, from coordinate 11,642 downwards.
AAAAAGCCAAACAGAAATCTTAGATATCAAAACCCTAGCCCCAGCATTTTAATTTAGGCTACACAGCTTTGTTACATAGAGTTAGACTTTACCATTTATCTCATTCTAATGGTTTAATAACCTTTCTCACAATGTGCTCATGAGTTGGTACAAGTCCTGCTTTCAATCCAAGTGGTTTAAAAACCTTGTCTAAAACAGATTGAGTAAGTTTTCCTTTGTCTTGCTCAATATCAGTTAATGTCCTGCGACTTATACCGACTAAATTTGCATATTGTTCCTGAGACATACTCAGAATGTTTTTTCGTAAATACGCCAATAATTGCCCCAATGTAATTTCATTCAATAAGTACTGCATATATAGATCAATAAGAACTTGTTGACGATCTTGAGTCTGATTTTTTATATTCATAATAGTTCCCATCTTTCTAATTTAGCTTCAACATAGTGGAATGAAAGCGCTGGCATCTCCACAATTTGTTTTGGTACACCTTTATCTATTAGTCTTTGTTTTAGCCCAACAAGATTAGTTGCCAAAGATTTTAATGTCGTTAGAGACAAATTCGGATCGCATAAATGTGCTAGCTTTTGAGTAATTTGCTCCCATCGATATTCTCCTCCTTCCTCATAAGGACTTCCCCAAGTTGTTGACCGTGTAACAACCTCTGGGTCAGCTTTCATTGGAGCGAAATCATAAATTGGAGCAAGCGAAATTTTGCCAGATTTTTTTAGAAATGAAGTATTTCGTCCATGATTATCAGAATTACCAAAAATAATATTCAATAAGTCTCTTTGTAACCATTCACAAATGAATTGTGTAGAATCAAATTCGGAATCAATAGATATCAGTAACTTACATAGATTCTCAATCACGTCAAAATGATTGAGATGACTACCTGAAGCTTTATTTAGTACAGAATAAACAGATTCAAGCCCATGACGATGCCATTTTTGATTGTGCCATTCGACATCAAATCTTGGCAGCCATAAAGATGGATATTTTTCACCTTCAATCAGCTTCATTTCTGTTGTTTCAATCGTATTGAAACCCAACTCTTTAAGCTCTTGATAGTAATAGTATTCTGCTCTGAGAATATTACAGTCTATCTCAGCACGATTATTCCGAGGAAATTTAACTAGATAGTGTTGATCAGGTTGATCAAAGTTTTGTTGATAAGTATCAATCCAAATATTTTGATCTTTTGTAGCACGAATTAGTAATTTTGGAGCTTCACCACCTGCTCCCGTTGCACCACCACTAATTGCCCCCATTTGCTGTGCATATTCAAGAAAATCTACATTTCGATCAGCAACATCACTTTGACTAAAATAACGTAAATGTAGAGTGGAGTCAGGATTGATTACTGGCAGAGCTTCTTTAATTCTCAAGTTGCCTACGGGTGCGATGCCACCTTTTTCTAATAAAATACTATCTTGCTCAGCATGCGTTAGTCTTTGTAGACCTAGAAAATTCACCCAATAACGGCGCGCAGCACCAGATGGAACAATATCATCTAAAAAACCAAACCATGACTTAGATTCATGTTTTATAAGTATTTGTACAGGTAGTGATAAACTACAGGCATGCTCATCTCTTTTATCCAAATTATGGATTGCGTATTCTAACTCGTAAGCTAATTCACTAGCACTTGCTGAGCCTAGTTTCGGTTCTAATAGCGTAAGTTCAGCAATATCAAACCAACTTTGATCAAGTAACGCCTGTATTGTTAATTTTTTCATTGATGTAAATGAGCAATTATTTTCTCAAAAATACTCTATTTTTTTATATTTGTGAATATATTTGCGCATAATTATTTTTTAAGCAAGTTTTTGAGCATAAGTTTGCTCATAACGATCTGTGGAAAATAACTTTCTCAGTGTCTATTTAAAACCCTTTATTTCGTTGTTATAAGGTATGAAAAATTAAATGTTTGAAAAATACTATTCGATCTATCGTTGTTAACGTGATCGAACTGTGTATCATTAAACATATTTTCTTTTTGATAAACTTCTTTTTATGAAGAATGCATTTTCTAACCACAAGCAAATTAGCGTGGTTTCTAGTTTCTCCGAACTTGTCAGTTCTAATTTTCAAGGAGATAGAAATGCGATTTGTTGGTATAGAAACCTGAATGGAGATTTTCAAGAAATCGTAAAACAGCTTGAACTAAAGGAAAATATCACTGAGGTTTCGGTTGATGATTTATTGGCTTTGCAACTTTCCGAACAAGGTCATTTAGCAAGAGAAATCATCTTAAAAGATATGCAGCTATTAAGTGATTTCGGAGCTTCACCTACCCTTAACTTAATTCAAAATTACGAACGTGATGATGAGTTAAATTTTATTTCAACTGATGTGTATTCATTTCATGTTGATCGTTCCCCTATCCCAACTGATACTTTTTTATGTACTTATTACGGCGCAGCAAGTGAAATTTTGCCAAGCAATCAAGTTAAGCAAAAAGTTTTGATTCCCGAAATCAGAGAGAAACTGAAAGAATTACATCATGGCTCAGAAGCTGAATTTGAAAGTTTTCTACAAGATTATTTCTTCGATTTACATTACCAGCCGCTTCCTGATGCAAGACCTTTAAACTTAGGTTTAGGACATCTTTGGCGTCTAGCAGTTGATCACCCGATGCAGCACGTTTTACCTTGTGTTCATAGAGCACCTATTGAAAATGAAGGCGAATATAGACTACTCTTAATTTGTTAATTATTTATATTTCAAATGGTTAAAAAATAAATCTATTAAATTCTAGTACATAAAAGCCCATAAATGATGGGCTTTTACTAGCCAGAAAGAGATTCACTTAATTCTAAAATATCCCTTTAAACAGGAAAAAACATCCGACAAACAACAGTAGTACAGCAAAGCATTTTTTTAACATTTGCGGTGATAAAGCATGTGCCACTTTGGCACCTACCTTTGCAGTGAAAAAGCTCATCGCACTGATACCCAGAAATGCATAAACATGAACAAAACCAATGCTATTCGGAACATTTATTTGTTCTTTCATACCAAATAACATAAATCCTAGCGCACCTGCGATTGCGATAGGTAAGCCACATGCAGCAGATGTTCCAACTGCTTTTTGCATGACTACACCGTGATGATTTAAATAAGGTACGGTTAGACTACCTCCACCAATACCAAAAATTGCTGATGCTATGCCTATTCCTGTACCTGCGAACACCTGTTTAGTCGTTGATGGAAGGACTTTATTCTGATCTATTACTTTTTTGGCTCCAATAAACATTTGGTATGCAACCCAAATCACAAAAACACCAATAATCAGTTGTAAGTGTTCCCTTGATAGTAATCCTGCAATACCCGCACCAAAAAATGACCCAATGACTAAACCAGGAGTCAGATTTTTGAATACAGTCCAAATGACTGCACCATTTTTATTATGCGCCATTAATGAGCTGATAGACGTCACAATAATCGTGGCTAATGAAGTCCCCAAAGCAAGATGCATCACAACTTCAGGATCATAGCCCATTTGTGTAAAGACAACATATAAAAGCGGTACAATGATCAGCCCACCACCTACACCAAAAAGTCCAGCAGCGAATCCCGCTAATGTACCTATAGCTAAAAAAATGATTAATTCCACGACATACTTACTTGATTGAAGGTTAATATTAGATGAATAGCGAATGTTGGTTCAAGCAACTTCAGTCTCACCTACTTGGTGATACGCACGATTAAAATACACCAGACTATGTTCATGCTGACTTTTTTGAATAGCAACTGTACGGCAAATAAAAATAGTATGTGTTCCTACTTCCTGAATTTGTTCAATCTGACAATCAAAACTGACAAGAGCATCCTCTAAAACAGGTGCACCTGTTTTTAATTTAGTCCAAGTTCCATGTTTAAACCGCTCTTCAGACGTCAACTTAGAGGAAAACACATTAGAAATATGCTGATGTTGCGCGCCTAGAACATTCACAGTTAAAGTTTCATTTTCAATAAAATGTGCATGTGACCTAGATGCTGTATTCATACACACCAATAATGTCGGAGGTGTATCCGTAACGCTACATACAGCAGATGCGGTAAATCCATGACGACCAGATGCTCCCGCTGTAGTCACCACATTCACTGCACTTGTCAGTAAAGACATCGCATTTCTAAAGTCATTTGCTTCAATCATCATCTGATTCCTAAATTGAACTGTAGCTTTTCTTTAGATTAAGACCTAACACACTTACGTCACATTTGCACATCTAAATCATTTCAAACCGAATGGGCTGCTAACTAAATTAATAAGTAGCCCATTCGATATTTCCTAATTGCTAAATACTAAACGGCGAGCTCTTTTCGGATAATTTCTGCACCTGCACTTAAGGCATTCAGCTTGCCGCGTGCTACTTCACGAGATAAAGGCGCCATTCCACAGTTAGTAGATGGATAAAGTTTATCGGCATCGACAAACTGAAGCGCTTTGCGTAGCGTATCTGCAACCTCATCCGCTGTTTCAATATTATTGGTTGCAACATCAATCGCACCAACCATGACTTTTTTGCCACGGATCAGTTCGATGAGATCCATTGGTACACGAGAGTTTTGGCATTCAAGTGAAACGATATCAATTTTAGACTTTTGAAGCTTAGGGAAAGCTTCTTCATATTGACGCCACTCTGAACCCAAAGTCTTTTTCCAATCTGTATTGGCTTTGATGCCATAGCCATAGCAAATATGAACCGCAGTCTCACATTTAAGACCTTCAAGCGCTCTTTCTAAGGTTGCAACACCCCAATCATTCACTTCATCAAAGAACACATTAAATGCAGGTTCATCAAATTGGATAATGTCGACACCCGCAGCTTCTAATTCAAGTGCTTCTTGGTTCAAAATTTTGGCAAATTCCCAAGCCAGTTTTTCACGGCTTTTATAGTGACCATCATATAACGTATCAATCATAGTCATTGGACCTGGAAGCGCCCATTTGATTGGTTGTGTTGTTTGGCTACGTAAAAACTTGGCATCTTCCACGAAAACTGGCTTTTGGCGAGAGACTGCACCGACTACAGATGGAACACTTGCATCATAACGATTACGGATACGAACTGTTTCACGCTTTTCAAAATCTACACCATCAAGATGCTCGATAAATGTGGTGACAAAATGTTGGCGAGTTTGCTCACCATCGCTCACAATATCAATTCCCGCATGGATCTGTTCTTGTAGAGATAAACGCAGAGCATCTTGCTTCGCTTCGATTAATGCCTCACCCTCTAATTTCCAAGGTGACCAAAGTTTTTCAGGTTCTGCAAGCCATGAAGGTTTCGGTAAGCTGCCAGCCGTTGATGTTGGTAATAAAATTGCCATTTTAAATCTTCTATCTCTATTTCAGGTAAATTAAGCAGCGTTACTTTGTAGGGTGTAGTTAGCAGACCATTGTTCAAGGATGTTTTGATAAGGTTTGATAAAGTTTTCTTCCGTCCATTTACCTTGTTTTACTGCCAATTGACCACGCTCTACACGGTCGTAAACGATTCGTGTTAATGAGTAATCTGGATACTCTAAACTTGCTTGATACACTTGTGCTGCTGAAGAATTTGCATTGTAAATTTCAGGACGGTAGATCTTTTGGAAAGTTTCCATCGTGCTAATTGCGCTAATCAGTTCAAAATCGGTGTAATCACGTAATAAATCACCCGCAAAATAGAATGCTAAAGGCGCAACACTTCCTTTCGGCATGAAGAAGCGAACCTGTAAGCCCATTTTATGGAAATATTCATCTGTACGTGAATATTGATCTTGCTTATATTCAACACCTAAAACTGAATGCTCATTAACAGTACGCTGATAAGTCCTCGCTGTTGAAACACTTAAACAAATGACAGGTTGTTGATTAAATTCAGCCTTAAAAGTATCTGAATTTACTAAATATTGATAAAGCTTACCGTGTAAATCACCGAAACCTTCGGGTGCATACGAAGTTGAGTTCTCTTTATTATGTTCTTTCAGTACCACACTAAAATCATAATCACGTACATAAGACGAGAAACTATTGCCAATCATGCCTTCAATACGTTGATTGGTATGGTGATCGGTAATGGTGCTTTTCAGCATTTCAATGATTGGAAAAGTTTTACCATTACCTTCAATATCTAAATCTGCAGAAATAATATCGATTTCAAGTGAATAACGGTCACCATTCGGATTATCAGTTTGTGCTAAAGCATTGAAACGATTATTAATCATTCGAAGTGTATTACGAAGATTCTGCTCTCGACTTTCACCGCGTGCTAAGTTGGCAAAATTAGTCGTTAGACGTGTGCTATCCGCTGGTTGATAGTTTTCATCAAAACGAATGCGTTTAATTGAACATGCAAACTCTTTACTCATGATGATTGGTATCCTAATTTTTGCGATAAACCGTAAACTTCTTTATGTTGTAATTTATACTCGAATCATCACATGAATAAAAATGATTTAATCTAACCAAAAGATGAATAAAATTCATTGTTGTGTGTTTTTATGGGTTTCAGTGCTCTAACCTGAACGAGCTTCATCATGAGCTGAAAAACTATCAGGATATTGATTGAATTATTGCTATAAGGACGTGTTTGTAATTTGGAATTATTCTTTAGATGATGACATACAATGTTTCGTTTCTATTTTTTGTTTACAACGATATAAAAACTTGAATTTTATTAATCCAATAGCAGAATCTCGTAAAAAAGACGATCTAATTTTAAGTCAGATCGTCTTTATTCATATCAGTGAATTGGATTTAAAAATTCACCGTCCAAGACAATTGTGCTGTCCGTGGTGTACCAAGAAATAAATAATCATCACCAAAGAAGCTACCGACATCTCGCCAATATTTTTTATTAAATAGATTATCAACATTGAATCTTAACGTGTTTTCATAGCCATTAGCTTTAAAGTTATAAGCTGCACCAGTATTAAAAATTGTGTAGCTTGGAACTTTTACGCTGCCTATTTTATTGGCATATTTACTGCTACTGTATTGTATGCCAGCGAGTAAACGTAATCCTTCAACTTGGGGAACTTGGTATGAGATATAACTCGCCAAACGTACAGTTGGTACATTTTGAGTTTGATGACCATCATATTCAGATGATTGTATGTCTTTTAAGCGTGAACGGGTCAGTGCCAAAGTCGATGTCATATCTAGGTTTTGACCAATACGCCCTTGTAGACCAAGTTCTAAGCCGAGGTTATGTTGTTCACCATCTTTTACGAAATCATTTGAAGTATTGGTATGTTGATTATCTTGTTTTAAATCAAATAATGCAGCTGAAAAAAGTAAATCTTGCCACTGCTGCTTAAATCCCAATTCATATTGCGCTGAATGTTTAGGTGCTAATGTCACAGAAGGATTGTTTGCAAACCACGGTGCTTGTCCGCCGTCACTTAATCCTTTGGCATAAGAAGCATAGATATGAGTCTTTTCCCAAGGCTGATACATCACAGCAAATTGAGGTAAAAAGCGATTAAAGTTAGTGTCACGAATATTATTACCAGATGCATTATAAGCATCTTCATTTAAATGCAGTAGTTTTCCGCCTGCTAGAATTGACCATGCTGTATTAAATTCAACTTGATCAAGTAAATTTAATGCTGTTTGCTGACCGTTTAAAGATTTGTAGTGATTGCCCAAAACCGCGCCTGATGGAGCAAAGTCCACAGTATCAGTGTAAATATTCCCTGTACCGACAGCTTGGTTAATCGCATCGTATTGCGCATGTCGTTTATAAGTTTGTGATAATTCTAAACTCAACTTATGTTGCCATGATCCTGTACTAAATTGACCATTTAAGCCTGCTTTAAATTGATTGGTCAGGTAACTGTCATCAGGACTGCGGAAGTCATAAATATCATAGTTACCATTTTGACCAAAGGTATAGGCAAACGCTGAATAATCATCCACCACAACACGACTTTGAGAAGCACTTAGATTTGCTGACCAATCTTTATTGATTTGGTAATTATATTTTAAGCCTGTGTTTAAACTTTGGTTAATGACAGGTTGGCTCCAACTTTGATAGCCAAGTAAACGATCCCACTCTACGCCAGTAGGTACGGTTTTACCATCAAGCAACTGATAACCAGGTACTGAACGCTGACGTTGACGCTGTGATTCGATATCAAGTTCTAATTTTGAACGATCTGATATATTCCAGTTTAATGCTAAAGAACCAAATAAGCGTTTACCATTGGCATGTTCTACATACGGATGGATTTCCTCATGCGCCAAATTTATTCGATAACCCAATTGCTGCTCATCTAAAAATCCACCAAAGTCCGCTGCGATACGATTACCGCCATGACTATCTGCATCAACGGTCATTGAACGGATGTCTTTAGGGCGTTTGCTTACATAATTAACCACACCCGCAGGTGTTGACATACCACTTTGAATGGCACTTATACCCTTTAAAATCTCGACTTGTTCTTTGTTTTCAAGTGCGACATTTTGCTCACCGCGAAGTAAGTTACCATTGAGCAAGTAGCTTGAACCAAGGTTCAGTGCGAAACCACGCATCATAAAGTTTGAGTAATAGCCAATTGGGGCGTACCCATCACCTACCGCAGCATCATTTTTCACAACATCCGTTAATGTTTTCGCATGTTGATCAGCAATTCGCTCAGCCGTCACTGCATGAATAGATGCAGGAATCTCAGCAATATTTTGTTGAGTAAAACCAGATAAATTCACCTTTGGTTGAAAATATACGCTTTCTGCTGCTTGGGCGTTTACTGTGATTGTTTCTAATTGGGATACCTTATTTTCATCTTCAGCATGTACCAATACTGAGCTTAGCCCTAGGCATGAAAATGAACCAACTGCCAGTAACGCTTTGTGTAAACGAGAAAATGTAAATGGATATGTTTTCACAGTAATTGCCTAACCCCGAAAGATAATCTTATAGTCTAAATTTTCGGGCATGAGTATTCACAATTTTCTATGATTGAACAAGTATGTTTTCCACCATCTATCTAATATTTTTAAATGTTCTGTATACCGTAGGTAGAGACAGAGCATATGATCAAAATGTTTTTAATCGGCATTATTTAAAAAACCCCACATCACGCCGTGCCCACCCGTGTAATAAATTACATCATAGTCTTCCCAACAGTGGACTAACGATATAAAAGTGCATGATCAACATGCACTTTTTAAAGGTTCAACGTTTAGCTTGTATTTATACAGCTACTCCGACAGCCTTTGCACGCGCTTGATGCAATTTCTTATAGCTATCAATCAAACGTAAATGGCGATCAAGCCCTTCAAGTTTCATACTTGTTGGTGTGAGACCATAGAAACGAACATTCCCTTCAACAGATCCGATGACTGCATCCATACGTTCGTTACCAAACATACGACGGAAATTCGTTTCATAGTCTTCTAATTCCATCTCATCATCGAGCAATACTTCAAGTACTACGTTCATGCATTGATAGAATAATCCACGTTCAACGGTATTGGTATTGTATTGTAAGAAGGTTTCAACCAGTTCTTTGGCTTCTTCAAACTGTTCTAATGCAATATAGATCAATAGTTTGAGCTCAAGAATAGTCAACTGTCCCCACACGGTATTGTCATCAAACTCAATGCCAATCAAGGTCGCGATTTCAGTATAGTCATCTAATTCACATTCTTCTAAACGTTCGACCAAAGCTTCAAGTTGAGTCTGATCCAAACGATGCAGATTTAAAATGTCTTCACGGAATGCCAACGCTTTATTAGTGTTATCCCAAATTAAATCTTCGACCAAATAAATTTCAGAATAATCTGGAACTAAGATACGACATGCTGTTGCACCTAAATGCTCATAGACAGCCATATATACTTCTTTGCCCATTTCTTCCAAAATGCCAAACAATTCAGCCGCTTCTTCTTCATTTGAGTTTTCACCATCATTGGTGAAATCCCACTCGACAAAGTCATAGTCTGATTTTGCACTAAAGAAACGCCATGAAACTAAGCCACTTGAGTCAATAAAGTGTTCAACAAAATTATTTGGTTCAGTGACTGCTTCACTTTGGAAGGTTGGTTGAGGTAGGTCATTTAAACCTTCAAAACTACGTCCTTGTAAGAGTTCGGTTAGACTACGTTCCAACGCAATTTCAAAGCTTGGATGTGCGCCGAATGAGGCAAATACACCTCCCGTGCGTGGGTTCATCAGTGTCACACACATCACTGGGAAATCACCGCCCAAAGAAGCATCTTTCACTAAAACAGGAAAACCTTGTTCTTCTAAACCTTGGATGCCCGCCACAATACTTGGGTATTTTGCTAATACTTCTTGAGGTACATCAGGTAAAGTAATTTCACCTTCTAAAATTTCACGTTTGACAGCACGCTCAAAAATCTCAGATAAACATTGAACTTGTGCTTCAGCCAAAGTATTACCTGCACTCATTCCATTACTTAGGTACAAGTTTTCAATCAGATTCGATGGGAAATACACAATCTCCTTATCTGACTGACGCACAAATGGCAACGAACAAATACCCCGCTCTGTATTTCCTGAGTTGGTATCATATAAATGCGTACCCAGTAATTCATTATCTGGGTTGTAAATTTCAAGGCAATATTCATCCAAAATTTCTTTTGGCAATTTACCTTTCGGACCCGGTTTGAACCACTTTTCGTCTGGATAATGTACAAATTCTGCATTGGCAATTTCTTCACCCCAGAACTGATCATTATAGAAAAAGTTACAGTTCAAACGTTCAATGAACTCACCTAAAGCTGATGCTAAAGCACTTTCTTTGGTAGAACCTTTACCATTAGTAAAGCACATTGGTGATTGTGCATCACGGATATGTAAAGACCAAACATTTGGAACAATATTACGCCAAGATGCAATTTCGATCTTCATTCCTAGATTTGCCAAAATACTAGACATGTTGGCAATGGTTTCTTCTAGTGGTAAATCTTTCCCTGCGATATAAGTGCTGCTTTCTGAAGTCAGACTTGGCATCAACAGTGCTTGCGCATCCGCATCAATACTTTCAACTTCTTCAATGATAAATTCAGGACCCGTTTGAATTACTTTTTTAACGGTACAACGATCAATAGAGCGTAAGATACCTTGACGGTCTTTTTCAGAAATATCAGCGGGTAGTTCAACTTGAATTTTGAAAATTTGTTTATAACGGTTTTCTGGATCAACAATATTGTTTTGTGACAAACGAATATTATCGGTCGGAATATCACGAGCTGCACAATATACTTTAACGAAGTAAGCTGCACATAATGCTGATGATGCTAAAAAGTAGTCAAATGGACCTGGTGCAGAACCATCACCTTTGTAACGAATGGGTTGGTCAGCGATAACTGTAAAATCATCGAACTTGGCTTCTTGTCGAAGATTGTCGAGATAATTAACCTTGATTTCCATGCTGGCACCTAAATATTCTTATGTGTCAGCACTGACACATAAAATTTCAAATATTGATCAATAACCCGAATCGCGGATAAGAAATTGATTTAAAAAGAGTAGCTAGAGTCATTCATTCATCTGAACAAAAAACGGACTCTAGTCATAATGGGCGCTATTATAGAAGTATTTTAGGACTTACGCATTGACAGATTCAAAAAAGTATTAAAATGCTTTATAAAGTATCTGTGATCAGACGAATTAAACAT